>NZ_FZMS01000009.1 GCF_900198365.1 Helicobacter bilis
GCATTTTTTACTATTACATCGCCGTTACTAGATTTAAGCTCGACACGCCCTTGACTCCCAGCTATACCATCTGTTGCAAACTGAATATTTCCTACAACGAGTTTGTTATCCACATTGACATGTATCCAGCTGCCGCCCGTATAGTTTTGGTGGTGTATGTTTTCTATATTGACTTCACTAGCCTGTTTTACTTCTAGTTCAGCGGCAAAACCTTTACCAAGCGGTTGGTAAGGATTTGTGAGTGTTGTAATATTTAACTTACCGCTAATAGTAGCAGTAAGCTTTTTTTGTGTTGAACCAAAGATTGTTGATGGACCTTTGAAATTTAACTCTTTGATCGTCGCATTAGTCGCATTTAAGGTGCTACTGCCATCATCTATTGTTACAGAATCTGAACTAAAATCTTGCCCTCCATTTCCTAGACTTTGGCGAAAACCTGCCCCATGTGGTAGATCTTGTGTTGGTGTGAATCTACCATTTACAATATCACCTGACATATTAAGTTCTTTTGAGCGAAAGCTAGAGTTTGTGATATTAAGTGAGTGTGTTGTAAGTTCTGTATAATTTGCTTTTGTTAAATCAAGTGTGCCATTTGTGATAATGACCGACCCAAAGTTTAGCTTTGAGTTCTTTGCGGTGATATTTATCTGTCCGCCACTCATGCTTATATCTGTATTATCTATAGTCAGATTCTCTGTTTTTTCATTGCCGATATTAATGCCACCGCCATTGATATTTTCTATGTTGAATTGTGAATTTTTTATATCGATTCCTTTGCCATTTAAAGCAGTAGTTGAATTTTGTGTACCTGCACGATTTACACTGATATTTGCCCTATCTAATGTGAGATTATTGTTTGCATTAAAAGTAAGATTTGCTCCACCGCCCGTTCTCCATCCATTTCCCGTGCCTATTTTCCCAGTAAGAAAAACTTCCTTTGCATTGAAGGTTGCATTAATAAAACCTAGCCGACCGCCTGAGCCAAACCAATGTCCATTATTTGTTGGACTTTTTGAGGTGTTGCCAATGATTAATGTGCCGTTTTGATAGTTTTGTGTAAAACTTCTACCAAAGGTGCTGTATGTTGTCCCCATGTTGTTACTATAAAATATATCATTTGAGTTATCATTTTTGTTGTATAGATTGTAAATATCGTTTTGAATATTCTTAGCAGCATATGAATAATGACCTACACCAAGCAAAATAGCACTCAATACAAAAGCTTTTACTTTCATGGCTCTAACCCCCATTTTACTAGCCTCTCTTAGGATCAACTATTTGCAATAGCAAATAAAATACTGCATGATTCTACAAAAAAAAAAAAACAAATTCAAGTAAATTCTATAAAAAGTAAGTAAAAGTTACAAATTTTATAGAATCTGTGTGGATTTTGTATATATTTTACACTTTTTTGATATGTTGCAGTGATTTGATGGATTGCGTTGTGTGGTTTCTGGAATCTTATCATGTTGAGTTAAAAAAAAAGATATTTCGACTTCGTCTCAATATAACAAAAACGCAATTTTATATTAGATTTTTCGCTGTCGCTCAAAATGACAAATGATACTAGATTCTATGCTTAGATGTTTCGCTTTGCTCAACATGACAAATAGTTGAGTTAAGAAAAGATATTTCGCTATCATTCAACATGACAAGGTGGATTCAGTATGAATGGATTTTATTCTTAAAAAAGAAATTCTGTTTTATTTGGTATGAATAAATAGAGTTAAAAAACTAGATTAAGCTAGGGGTTTTAAAACTAGCTATTCAATCAAGATTTTAACTGCTCTTCTATCTGTGCTTGTATCTCATCTTTGCGAGTTTGCTCTGTGTTATCTGGCGGTGAAGTTTCATCTTCTTTTTTTTCTGGATTCACAAACTTAAGAATAATAATGGCAACACCATATAGCACAACCATAGGTAATGCAAATAATAGCTGCGAGATAACATCTGGGGGCGTTACAATCGCTGCGATTATAAAGATAGCTACAACTGCATAGCGGAATGACCGCTTCAGCGTATTGTCTGTGATAAGCCCTATTTTACCTAAGAAAAAAGCCATAACAGGCAATTCAAACACAAAACCAAAAGCAAGCATAATGCGGATAAAAAACGATAGATATTCATCACTTGCAATGTTTGCTTCAACGACTTCATTGCCAAAAGCAAGCACATAGCGAATGATAAGTGGAAATACGACTTGATAGCAAAAAAATAGCCCCAAGCCAAACATAAAGCTACCAAAAAACACAAAGGGTAAAATAAGCTTTTTTTCGTGCTTGTATAAGCCCGGAGCAACAAAAAGCCATAACTGCCAAAATACAATAGGCACAGATATTACAAATGCTGCAAAAAAGCTGACTTTAATAGCTACAAAAAGGTATTCTGCCGGGGCTACTTGTATAAGTTTGCCTTTGATACCACTGCTAAAAGCATGAGAAATTGGCGTTTGCACCCATGTAAAAATCTCTTCATGGAAACTAAAACAAGCTACAAAGCAAATCACAACGCTTAAAAGAGAAAGCATAAGCCGCTTTCGCAAGTCTTGTAAATGTGGTCTCAACTCCTCAAACATATCTATACCCCAAATGTTTTATGATTTTATAGAATCTTTTTGTATGGCTTGTGATTTTAGATGAGATTCTATAATAGGTTGTAGTTAAAACAAAATTAAGCATGATTTGCCTTATTTGCAGATTCTGTTTTTTCTGCGTTTTGTGCGGGATTAGAATCTAACTTATTATCATTTTGAGTTTTTGAAAAAGGTGAAGAATCTTGTTGAGATTCCATGCTAGATATTTCGCTACGCTCAGTATGATAATTTGTTGTAGCTAGATTTCTATTCGCTTCTTTGGTGGCGGGATTTAGGTTGTAATTTTTAGAATCTAGATTCTCTCTATGTTGTTGCGTCCTAAACTCCGCATCCCACTCAAGTGGATTGGAATCTGGCTTATTTATAGAATCTGCATGATTTGTTGTTAGATTTTCATTATGAGTGCTTGTAGATTCTGTATTATTTGTCTGTGTGTCAAGCTGGATTGGCTTTGGATTGTAGTCTTTAAATAAATGCTGCACATCATTTATGCCCTTTTGCATATCCTTTTGTATATCATCTATATTTAGTTCTTTGCTAATATCTACGCTGTGTTCTAGCTTCTCTTTATAGGCTTGTGCCTCTTTTTTAATCTCTGCTAGATTTACTTCTCTATCAAGCGTATCTTTTGCATCTTGCATGGTCCTTTTTACAACACGCACAAATTTTGCCATTTCAATCAGTGCATTTGGCAATTTATCAGGTCCTAGCACAATAATGGCAACTATCACTATAAGGATAATTTCACCGATTCCAAATCCTAGCAAGAATGCCCCTTTACATGCTACTTATTGCTGCATATCTTCTAATACGCCTTGCACTTTATGGACAGAAGTTTTTGTTGTCGCAAAGAATACTTCAACGCGATTGTTTGCACGGCGATTGACTTCACTTGTATTTGGCACGATAGGATTATACTGCCCATAGGAAGTGAAAGAAAGTCTAGCAGGATCGACACCCCTACTCATTAGATATTCCATAACATTTGATGCTCTGGCGGCTGCAAGCTCGTAGTTATTACGATAGCCTGCCGGGCTTGAATTATCCGTATAACCCCTAATATTTATCGTAACTTCTGGTGGCATTTTTGCAATCGCTGTTGCAAGTAGATCAAGCTCTGTTTTTCTGTCTTGATTCACAAGATCTGCAGTGCCGGGCTCAAATAGAATGTCCGAAGGAAGTCTTAGAGTCGTTCCTTGCTCGATTTGTTCTAACAAACCACCATCTTGTATAAGGTTTGATAACTGCGTGATAGTTACAACCGTGGTTGGCGCATTAAGGTTTGTAGAAGTATTTTTTAGCGTATCTTTTGTTTCCTGCCTAACGGTTCCGGGATCTGGTGGGATAATCATTACAGGCATGGTGCGTTCTGGCATAGGCGTTGCGTCAAAAATAGTAATCAATGCTTCTGTAACCGCCTTTACTCTTGAAGTATTAGCCGCTGAAATCGCATAAAGCGCAATAAAAAGTGCGAGTAGAAGTGAAAGGAAGTCCGCATAAGGAACAGCCCATTTCTCTCCCGCTGGACATTCTTCACATTTACATTTCTTTGCCATTGTCTATATCCTTAAATTCTATTACATTGAAATTATTGTATGCTAAATATGTATAGCTTTTAGATTCTAAAGTTTTATAGAATCTAGCCACACATTCAACATGCCTTTTGCGATATACCTTTTTGTATTGTATGTAGCATTGCATACTATTCAAATTGTGATATTTTTGGCTCACCCGGTGGGATAAATCCTAAAAGTTTCGCTTCTAGGTTTCTTGGGTTATCCCCATTTGCAATACCTACAACCGCTTCTAATATCATTACTTTTTCAATGATAATATCATGTGATTTTGCCTTCATCTTTTGACCAAATGGACCAAAGATCGCATACGCACCCATAATCCCTGTAACAGTCGCTGTAAAAGCACCACCGATACCAGCCGCCATAGCCGCTGGGTTATCAAGTAGCGTAAGCGCAAGGATAAGACCGCACACCGCACCAACAAGTCCCATCGTAGGACATGTCTCACCAAACTGAATCCAATAGTGTGCCGCACTATGATAGTAATGCTCTAGCTGCTCGATTTGAATCTCCATATCTTCACGCACATCTTTTGCTTCGCGTCCATCAATAATCATTGACATTGCTTCTCGTGTGAAGTCATCTTCTAGTTGCGATACTCTTGATTCAAGTGTTAGAAGTCCATTTTTACGCGCTTCTGAGCTAAACTCTACCATTTGTCTAATGGTATTATTCATATTTACCTTTGGATTCACAAAAACGATTTTTAATTCCTTAAATGCCGCTTTTACTGCGTGTGCGTGTGTGGCTGTCATCGCACACATCGCCGCAGTCGGAATCACGATGATAACAGAGCTTAAATGCACTAGATGAACAGGGTTTCCGCCCTCTAGTATATCCCCAACAGAAAAGCTTGTAATCGCCAAAATAATACCTAAAATACTCGTTAAATCCATACCCATCCTCTCTTCACAATTAGATTTGAATTAAGCAAATTATATACCATGCTTTGTGGTTTTTTGGCTATCGACTGATTTCTCTTTTTGTCATTCATGATAAGCCTTTAATTCTTTAATGCCATTTTCTTTAGAGCATACGCGACAATCAGCATTTTTATGAATGGCTACTTTTCTAAAATTCATCGTTTTAATATCCATGGTTAATAGCGTATTTGTGAGTAATTCACCAAGATTTAGAATATATTTAATCGCTTCGCTTGCTTGTATGCAGCCAATAATGCCCGGGACTACGCCAAAAAGCCCCGCACGAAATATAGCATTTAACTCTTTTGCGGGCGGCTCATCAAAAGCACATGCAAAACATGCGCTTTCATGTGGTAAAATCGTCATAGTTTGCCCACGATATTTTAAAACACCTGCATGGCTAAAGGGCTTATTAAGCAACACACACGCATCGTTGATGAGAAATTTACCTGCGAAATTATCAGTAGCATCGACAACAAAGTCATAATTTTGCATAATCGGCATGGCATTATTTGTTGTGAGTTTTTCAAAATAAGTGTCAATTCTTATATTTGGATTGAGATTTTTCATCTTTATTTGTGCTGATGTAATCTTTGCTTTGCCTATATCTGAAGTCGCATGTATGATTTGCCTTTGTAAATTACTCACTTCTACAATATCATAATCTAATATGCCAATGCGACCTATACCAGCGGCTGCTAAATACAAACATACAGGTGAGCCTAACCCACCAGCACCAATCACTAAGACCTTTGCATTACTAAGCTTTTTTTGCCCTTCTTCACCGACATCTTCAAGCATTAAATGTCTTAGATAACGCTCTTTTAATACTTCTTCTTTTTCCATATTATCCTACTCTAAACTTTATGCAATATATTTTATCCATGCGGGTATATTGCGAGATTCTGCAAATACTGAAGTGTCTCCACCATGTCCGGGGTGTATAGGTAAGTCTTCTTTGATTTGCAAGAATCTTTCTAAAGATTCTCTCATATCATTGCTATTTGAATATGGAAAATCATATCGACCAATACTTCTTTGAAAGATAAAATCACCGCTAAAAATATGCCCACACACTTCTATAATGCTACAACCGGGTGTATGACCGGGAAAATGCCAATAAGTTACATTAATACCATTTATATTGAGACTTTTAGAATCTTTATCATTTTCTACATATACATCTGCCTTGCATGGTGTTAAGCCTAAGTTGAAACAATCAGATTCTAACATAAAGGAATCTTGAATGGGGCAATACACTTTTGCCTTTGTTTGCTCTTGTAGCTTGGCGGTATCCCAAATATGATCAAAATGCCCATGTGTGATAAGGATTGCTTGTAGATTGTTTGTGTTTTTTAATACCCATTCAGTTGCATTAAAGCCGGGATCTACTACAAACTCAAAATCATCAAATTGCAATATATAGGCGTTTGTTTGATATTCTCCAAACGCACATTTTTGAATCTTCATACCATAACCTTTTACAAAAAGATTCTATAATTAACTAAACTTCACAAAAATCATAAATAAAGGGCTTATTTTATCACAAACTTCTTTAAGTCTTAATAAAAATCTTGCAAGATGTTACTGCATTTTTTTGCGTTTATTTGCAAGTTTTGCAAGGTAGGTGCAAGCATCAGCATTTTGCAAATAACATGCTTTTGTGTAATATTGCATAGCATTTGCTACATCTTCATTTACATCTTGTGTAACGCCCCTTTCATAAATAATACCTAGATTAAGACATGCTGCGGGATAATCGCCCCCACACGCTTGATTGAAATAATGAATCGCCTGTGCATAATCGCTTGTAGTTTTTGCATAATTATAACGCAAAACACCGAGATTAAAACATGCTACATTATCTCCCATATTACAACTTCTGCCATAATAATTTTGTGCTTGCATTAGATTTGTGCTTTGCCCGTTTTTATCCTCAAGATTCCCACTATATATAACGCCTAGATTCTGACATGCTTCCTTATTCCCAGCTTTACATGACTTTGCGTAAAGCTCCATTGCCCTATTATTTTCTATCCTTGCATTTTCTTCTTCTTTCTTCTCTTTTTCTCTTTCTGCTTTTGTGCTATGCTCGTAGAATGCAAGGTTATTACACGCATCATAATTGCCACCATTGCACGCTTTTGTGTAAAATGCCATCATCGCATTATAATACTCTGCCTTTTTTCTCTTTCTCTCTCCCCGAGAGAATCTTTTATCAGAATCTAGACTATCAAGCAATTTTCCCTGCACAATCCCAGCAGATAAACATGCAATATAGTTATCCTGCTCACACAGCCTTGCAAAAATAGGCAGGGCTGCTTCTAAATTGCCCCTTTTGTAGAGATTATATGCAGAATCATAATCAGCTTGTGCGTTATATTGATCATCATAATATGAGTTTTGGTATGAATTTTGTCCATAAAAATTTGGCTTATAATAAGAGTTGCTTTGCCCCCAGTAGCTTTTTGCATGCAAGATTCCAAAAAGCGACATAGTGGCAAATACCATAAAGGACTTTTTCATCATATTTACTCCCAAACAATTGATTTTTATATGAAATTATATTAGTATTTCATGGTTTTAGAGAAAAACTTTGCAATAGTATCGAGGAAACTTTGAAAAATTTTATCTTTTTTGTGTTAATTGGGCTTTTTTTATCCGCTTGTTCTCCATATAGCACACAAATTAAGAGAGAATACGATACACAGCACTACACACAAACTTATAAAACATTACAAAAAGCTACAAAAGATAAATCAAACGACTGGCTTTTGTGGAAAATGCAGTCCGGCTTTCTCACATTTTCATATTTTGGAGCGCATTTTAGTATTAATGATTTAGAAAAAGCGGAAGAGCAGTTCAAAATCTATGAAGCAAAAGGGCTATTATCAAACATAGGTGCAAATGTTGGAGCGACTTTAAGCAATGATATGGCTATGCCTTATCGTGGCATGATTTTTGAGGGAGCATTGCTAAACTTTTACAAAGCCCTTGCATTCTCTAGTTTAGGGGATAATACACAAGCAAGGATTGAATTTAATCGTGCGAATGATAGGCAAAGAAGGGCAAAAGATTATTATGCAAAAGAGATAAAAAAAGCACATGATAAAGTGGTAGAAGAGGCAAATAAGAAAACACAAAGCACACTCTATGAAACAAATACAAGAGATTCTGAAATTGATAATATTTTAAAAACACGATATACAAATCTAGAGCAGTTTGCGATATATAGAGACATGATAAATCCGCTTATCCCCTATGTTTCTGGCGTATATTTTATGATTGAGAGAGATTTTGCTAAATCGACTGATTTACTAAAAGAATCTTATGGTATCAGTAAGATTCCATTTGTAGCACAAGATATGCAGATTCTAGAATCTCGTAAAGGCAAACGCGATCATCAAAAATTTACTTGGATAATTATTGAAGATGGCACATTGGCACGAAAAGAGGGGCTAATCATTTCACAACCACTTGTAACCGGTGGCGGTATCAATGCAATAAATCTAGCCTTGCCAAATCTTGTTAATGGAAAGCCTACATACAGCGATTATAGAATCAACACTACAAATGCGGAGATTCTAAGTGATGTAAGCAATCTGTTTGCAAGTGAGTTTGAAAAACAGCTTCCATCAATCATCACTCGTGCGATAGTTGGGGCATTGCTAAAGTTTGGCATTACAGAAACGATTAATACAGTGGGTGGGAATTATGGTGCGATTATTGGACTCGCAAGCACTTTAGCTTTTAGTGCGACTACTGCGGCTGACTTACGCTCAAGTCTTATTTTGCCAAATAGCGTATGGATTGCTAGAATTCCCAATACAGAATCTAGTGTCAAAATTTATGGTAATAATGAAAAGTTGCTAGAGATTCCCATAACAAAAGAATGCAACGCAAAACTAGCGAGAATGGCAAGTAAAAATGAGCTAGATTCACTCATTAAAGCAAAGCCTAAAGACATTTCTGCTAGAATCAAGCTTTTTAAGCAATACTATGAAAATGGCAATGAAGATAGATTGTGCGTCTTAACAGACAATATCATGTATGTGCGTGTGCATCGTGGCACAATCGCTCATACCATTATTAAAGGAGATTAGATGTATAAATGGACAAAAGTTGTAGTAACAAGCGTTGTAGCTTTGAGTATAGTTGGTTGCGGTGGCAAGGTAAGCTACGTTGATACGCAAGATTCAGTAGAATATACGAGTGCAGGTATAGATTATCACGATATTGAAGCAGCGGTGCATAAGAGTGTGCAAAGTCTTTTAAATAGCGAATATGTAATGAGTTTGGAGAAAAAGCAAGTCCTTGCTATCTCTGATGTAGTCAATGATACTATGCAGCAAGTCGATGTGCGAGGACTAACAAGCAAGGTAGCAAGAGCTATGCGTAAAAGCGGGAAATTCCAGCTTACAAATGCTATTAGCGGTAGTGGTGGGCAAACAGATAATATGATTTATAATGCAAGGGATTTAAGAGATAATGATGAGTTTAATCAATACACAACAACAGAGAAAGGCACACTCATCGCACCAAATCTCTCACTATCAGGCATTATCGTGCAGAAAAATACAAAAGTAGGTAAAAAACAAAGAGTAGATTACTCATTCACTCTAACACTTACAAACATAAAAACAGGCATGGTAGAGTGGGACGAAAATACACATATCATAAAAGTCGCTCCAAATAGCAAGGTTTCATGGTAGATTCTATATTATTATGTGCTGAAATAGAATCTTATTGAGTAGATTCTAGATTTTCAACCATTTGTGTGGGTGCAAAATTTATGGAATCTAAAAATCTGCATACACCATTACCCAAATCATAAGATTCTAACTCCTTGATACCAGCTATATTTTTACAACATGCACCACAACTAGTGCATGGAAAACCTGCATTATGAATCTCTTTCATAGTATAACCTTATAGAGCGATTAACGCCCTGCCTTGCGTAGTGAGAGATAACACAGCTTTAGTCCATTTGCTATAGATTAATGCGTGATTTTTTGTAAGATTAAAGGCTTTTATCATCTCATCAATCACTCTTTTTTCTTCTGGGTGGATATTATCCACATGCACAACATGCTCTGCAAATACCAATGCCATAACTTCTAACAACATAATGCGTTGGCTTTGTGGATTCCTAATCTTTGCAAATGCGTTTGCAAGACTAAAGCTATCTTCACAATTCTTATCATAGCTAATATCATCAATCTGCATTTCTAAACAATAAGTCGCAATCACTGCTTTTTGCGTATCAGAAAAGTCATTATTGCTCCATGCAAGATGGTGTGCTATCTCTAAAAAACGCCACTTTTTCATCTTTTTCAAGTAGATTCAAAAACATACAAAAACTCCTAAAATAATCTATCAAGAACAAGTCTTGTGAGATTGCATTCTACAAAAAAACAAGTCAAGGGTAAATAAGAAACCCAAATAGCTTAACCATATTTACAATTTCTGCATAACAAATTAAGTAGAAAAGAAAAATAAAATGACAAAATATAGCATTAGATGTTGTGATAACTTTTTATTTTGAGTTACATAGTATGAGATGACTTCTATGTTGCTATCATTCATTCTATCACGTATGATAAGGGCTAATAAATCAGCAATTTGTGCTAGTTTAAAGGCCTAGGATACAACTTGAATACTATCAATTACGATGAATTTGTAAGGGGTAAATCCAGTATCCTAGTTTGATTTCACGCACAAAAAAGGGGATAGATAGAGCTTAAAAAGTATTGTATTGCACATTCTAAAGGATATTTGCCCCCAACAACTTTGTTGATTATAGTCTTAATGTTCTTAACTCTTTTTTTTGCATATACATCATGAATATTAGACTTAAGCCACATAGATTTTACTTCATGGGACAACATATATAATATGTAATCTAGCAACAAAGCGTGTGATAGAGCATGTTAAGAATACAGCAAGGAATGAGAACTAAAATCTACAATCACAGAGATTATGCAAGATGATGAAGTGAGAAACAAAAAAGCGTGTATGCATACCCGCTAAGTGGTAATAAAAGGCTTAAGTCTAAGGGCGTTTGGTAATAACATAAAAAGGGCAACATATGAGAAGCAAAAAGAAATCGGTACCAATAGCGATGGGGATATAAAATGCATAAAACGCCCACATGAAAATGGAAGGCTTAATATAAATCAAATGGAATCCGACCATATAATCCCTTGGAACAAAGGTGGAAAAACAAGGGAGATAACTGACAAATATTATGTAAAGAGTGCAATAAAAAAAAGAGTGCTAAGTAGATTCTATATAGAATCTAAAAGCGAGAGTGAAATAAATAGTTAGACCAAGTGCTAATGACCAATATATACAATAGCCCAATAAGGCTAAAGATTACACACGACTTTTATCAATCGCTTGATTTATATCTTCTAGCAAATCTTTGCCATACTCAATGCCAACAGATAGGCGGATAAGATTTTCAGCTATCCCCATAGATTCACGCAAATCTTTAGGAATAGAGGCGTGAGTCATACTCGCAGGGTGGCAAAGCAAGCTCTCTACGCCCCCCAAACTTTCAGCTAAAACGATGATTTTTGTGGATTTAAAAAAGATTCTATAATCATATTCTGGCTTTAGGATAAAGCTTAACATTCCCCCGCCACCACGCGCTTGAGAGCTTTGCACTTCATATTCGCTATCGCTTTTTAGACCGGGGTAATACACCTTTTCTACCGCCCTGTGTTCGCTTAAAGATTCTGCTAGAAACAAGGCATTTTCACAATGTCGCTGCATTCGTAAGCCTAGTGTTTTCATACCGCGGATAAGCAAAAAGCTATCAAATGGAGCCAATACACCGCCAATGCTATTTTGTAAGAATCCTATGCGTTCAGCTAGATTCTCATCATCTACCACCACAAGCCCGGCTACAAGGTCGCTATGTCCGCCAAGATACTTTGTCGCAGAATGCACCACAATGTCAATGCCTAGCCTTAAGGGCTGCTGCAAATAGGGCGTCATAAAGGTATTATCCACGATACTTAACACGCCTTTTTTCTTGCAAATTTCAGCGACTTTTGCCAAAGGCGTAACGCTTAGAAGTGGGTTTGCAGGGCTTTCAATTAACACAGCTTTGACTTCAGGGGTTAGGGCAGAATCTAGCGCGTCTAAGTCCCTTGTATCTACGATTTTATAAGTGATATTAAAGTTTTTAAAGACTTTATCTAAGATTCTAAAAGTCCCGCCATACACATTTTGTGAGATGATGATAGAATCCCCACTTTTAAATAGGCTCAAAATCGTGCCAAGTGCTGCCATACCAGAGGCAAAGGCAAAGCCATATTTCCCGCCCTCACATTCGGCAATAAGGCTTTCAATCCCATCTCTTGTGGGGTTTTTGGTGCGAGAGTATTCATAGCCTTTGTGCTTACCTAGCTCATCTTGTGCGTAAGTGGAGGTTTGGAAAATAGGCGTATTTACCGCCCCTGTGCGTGGGTCTGTGGTAGTGCCTGCGTGGATTAGTGTGGTATCAAGTGTGCTTTGCATAGAAATCCTTTTTATAAAACTCTCAAATTTATATTTTTATATATAATAAATTATAAGATTTATATCTTATATAAAAATATAGTTCGCATATACTGAAACTCATGTTATTCTAACAAAAAATTATTTATTTTTGATAACTTAAAGATTGCTTTATGCCGCTTTGATCCTAAACATTAATTCTAAATATTATCCATAGCATGAAACTATGACAAGATTGAGATATAGAATCTCACATTTTAAACTTTTCATATTTATTATACATTTACCCTTGATTTGTTTTTTTGTAAAGTAGCAATGTTGTTTTGATATATTACACTAGGGAGCAAGGCTATGACAAAAACGATAGCAATTGAGGAATTACAAAGATTTGATAATGTGCGTTTTAATGAAGATAATGCACGTGGTTTAATTGATGAAATGTCTAGTGGTTTAAAACTACCAGAATCTATGAAAGCAGAATTTGATCGTAAAATGGTAACGCTTTTTCAGCAAACAAAGATAATAGCAGGTAAGCTGATTAATATCGGTAGAATCGTATTTGCAAAGATCTATCAATTTATACAAGATAACCCAAACTTAACATTAGGCACTATTATCGGTGCAGTGTTTGGCTCATTTCTTGGTATGATGCCACTTATTGGTGATGTATTATCCCTTATATCCCCATTTCTTGGTGCAGCTATCGGTGGATATATTGACTATGTGAATAAAGGGGGTAGAGAGCTAGATAGCACTCTTCAGCAGGTTATCGCAGGTGCAACACATACTACAAAAGAGTTTTTTAAGCTTTTAGTAGAGATTTTTAAGGCATTAAGGAATGATTTTTAAACTACATATTTAACATTGAAAGGAATGCTATGGCAGAGAGAGAAGGAAGTACCGTGGGTTTCGAACCACTCGATTCACAACAGCAATGGGATCAAGCTTACGCAATACTTACCACAACAGAAAATGCTGGTGAGATTATAAGTATTATAGGCAATGCTTCTAGTGATGAAATAGGGTATTATCAAGATAAAGCATTTAATATACTTTTTTGTAGCACAGAGGCTACTACTGGATTTCTTGAGTATTTGAGTAGTGGCGTTTCAATGGCTACTGCTGGGGCTGCTGGCGGCTTTACAGCAGCGACACTTGGGACTAGCACAGTAGCAACTACTACGGGCGGTATTTTTGGTTTGTTTGCGACTACCACCGTTGCAACAGTTGCTGCACCTGTAACGCTTATCGCTGGGGCTACACTAGGTGGGATTGCACTTGGCTATGGTGCATATAAACTTATAAGCAATTCTGCAAAAGATAAGGGTAAAGAAGAGCATTTTAAAGAGACAAAGCAACAAGGTAGATATAACATAAATCCTGTAAGGACACTTAATCCTTTCGTGCTTTTTCATATAGAAGGCAAAAGTCTTATTGAAGCATATGAAATCCTAGCACATTCATCACCAAGTCAGCGAGATATGGAAGATTTCTTAAAGATTTTTGATGCTAATGCTATGTTAAATGCAAATTTAGTGCAAAAAGGGATAGAAGAAGGACACAGCAGTGTAGAAAAGACTATGCGTAATCAGTTTAAAAGCTATCTGCTTAACTATGTGGCAACACTAAAACGGCGATACAAAACTACAAATAAAGATCTCATTCATCGCTATATAGCATTTGTAGAGTTTAATAATGAGTATATTACCCCGCGTGTAGTCCAAGCAGAAAAAAGAGAAATGCTTGATGGGATACAAAAAGGCAGTATAGTAGGTATTACAGAAAATGATCTAAAGTTTGAAGAGTTTCGTGCGCTTTTTAGCATGTATAAAATGCTATTAAATCATTCTCAAAACACTTCAAAACAGATTAAATTACAAAAAGAAAAAATGTATGAAAGAGCTAAAGAGTTTGGGGCAACAGAGATGTTTGAAGAGATATTAGCAGAACATCGCCTTGTAAAGCTTGATGAGACAAATTACATTAGATATTTGCAAGAAGTTGTAAGTGTGCTTGATAGCAAAGAGGCACGAGCCTTTATCAATGATTTAGCAAATGATATTTCAGAATATATGCTTGTAGATTCTGTAATGGAACCTTATGAAAAAGAGATAATGCAAAATATCGCAAATACCTTTTCAAATCTGCTTGATACAAGCAGCAATAGAAGTGCAACAAAGGATATGCTTAAGGCAGATGGCTTTATCTTATCTAATTAATGTTGGTTTGAGTCTTATTGCAAACAATCACCATAGATTTAATCTTGGCTTTAAAATCCCAACTTTGGCATAACGCCTTCACTAGAAGGCGACATGGTAATCTCTCCAAACACTTATAAAACGAATACAATATGATACCTTACTGATCTACTTTGTATGGCACATCATTAAGTCTCCTGTGCCTTTAAAACAAAGTATTAGAGATACAGGTAAGTCAGAAGGATTAAACTTTCTATCTTATTAGCCTTATTGCCTATATATTTAACCTATTTTAATTTCTTCTTAGTCCACATACCTATGTTCTTTTTCTGTGTTTTTTACAACTTTTGGTTTTAAATATTACTAAGATTTTGCATCGTGTAAGTATTGTGTAGGTAAGAATAGATTGCAAAAAAACTACGATAGATTCCAATGCGTTTTAGTATAGAAAATATATTCTTGTGTTAAAAGTGTTTGGTGAAATATTTAGAATAACAGATTGTAGTAATTTATGGATTCTTTGTTATGTATCCATCAACACCATTTGCAATGCCTTTGGCGATTAGGGTTTGATAGCTTGTATCCTTTAATCGCTCTGATTCTACTGGGTGAGAGTTATAGCCTATTTCAATAAGGATTGAAGGCATGAGAGCACCTACAAGCACCCAAAATGGTCCCTCTCTTACACCACCATCAAGATTCTCATTATATTTTGTGCGGATTTGCTTTAGGATACCTGCTTGCACATCCATACCAAGCTTATTTGAAGCGATAATCCTTTGTGATGTAAGGAATGAAGCAATGGTTGTTGGCGAATATTCCGCCATGCCTTGATTTTCAATAGCAGCGGCATTTATCGCCCTCTCTGTCCTTGCAGTTGATAGAAAATAGGTTTCTACGCCTTTTGGCTGTCTGCTCGAACCTGCTGGTATTGAGTTTGCATGAATAGATATAAACAAATCCGCATGTATCTCATTTGCCATTTCTGTGCGTCGTTGCAGCTCAATAAATATATCCGTGTTTCTTGTCATATAGACCACATAGCCCCTTCTAGAAAGCTCTTGTGCGGTGAGTTTGGCTACGCTTAAAACAATATGTTTTTCGCAAGTTTTAGAAATACCTTGTGTGCCACAATCTTTACCGCCATGACCGGGGTCTAGGATAATAATTTTTTTGCGATTTTTACTCATTGGCGTTGCTTTTGAAACAAGTATTGGCTTTGGCTGATTTGTGTTTGCAGCTGGTTTTGGCTTGGGCTTTGGTGATTGTGGCTTTTGTGTTGTGGGTTTTGCTTGTTGTATGGGCTTTTTTTCTGGTTGCTTTTCAGGTTTTTTTGAACTTGCGATTGGGACTACACTTTGTTTTGCATTTTTTTCTTTGATTGCGATGTAGAGATGGTTGCCTTTGATATTGTATTCAAATTCAGTTTTTGAGGTGAGAGTGATAAGCACACGAAGTCGCTGTTTGTTGTTTTGTGCGATTGTGATTTGAGTGTTATTTGGGAAGTTATACTCTTTTCTACCCGTTGGCACATATATGCCGTATATGTCTATAAAAGTGCTTGTATCACTTAGTTTATGAACGCTGATTTCATCTTTTTTAATTGCTCTGTTTGCATCAATCCTAAGGCTTGATGCACCAAAAGGAATAGTATTTAAAACGCGCAGTGTGTCGGCTTGTAAACTGCTTATAAGCAAGAAAAAAAGCACAATGCAACGCATACATATCCATTTAGCGTTGTGTTAATTCATCAACTAATGCTTTAACGCTCAAAATCTCTTTTACGCGATAGCCATTTGCACCACTGAAATATAAACCCTCTTCAAGATTCCCTAAATGTCCCTTGCCTAAGCTATCAGCTATGCAGTAACCCACTTTTTTTGCTTCCTTGCCCCTTTGACATGGGCTAACGCAGTTGCTAATGCACTGCACTTTTGGGGCATTTCCCTCTTTTAATCTCTGCATTACACCGATCTTTAAAGCTCTTGCTGGATAGCCAACGGGCGATTTTACAAGTTCAATATCATCTTCAGTAATATGTGGTAAGATTTGCTGATAAGCTTTCGCATCACATTCTTTTGTCCCTAAGAATCTTGTCCCCATTTGCACTCCACTAGCCCCTAGTGAAAGCATGGTATCAATATCATTTCTATCCCAAATACCACCTGCAGCAATAATTGGCATAGACCCCCACTGCATAGATTCTGCGACAACTTGTGGTAGAATGTTTTCAAGCTGATACTCTGGCTTAAAACAATCCTCATATTTAAAGCCCTGATGACCACCACTTAAAGGTCCCTCTACGACCACAGCATCTGGCACTCTTTTATATCGCTCACTCCAACGCTTACATATAACACGCAGGGCTTTTGCTGATGATACGATTGGGACTAATGCTACTTCTGGAAAATTCCTTGTAAATTCTGGCATGTTTGTAGGCAGTCCTGCACCTGTAATAATCACATTTGCCCCTGCTTCACACGCATCTTTTACTACTCTGCCATAGTCATTAATTGCATGTAAAATATTTGCACCTAAAGGCTTATCACCGCATATTTTACGCGCATTTTTAAAGATTTCATTCAACGCATTTTTACTATAAAAGTTAATCGCCTCAAAAGGCTTACTTGATAAAATCTTATCAACAAAACCCATATTTTTATAATAGCCCGTGCCAACTGCAGAGATAATGCCTAAACAACCTTCCTTTGATACATTGCCTGCTAACTCGTCCCAACTAATGCCAACACCCATGCCACCTTGAAAAATAGGATATTTTATCGTGTGTTTTCTTATTGTTAAGCTTTTAAATAAATTACCCATTATCCTACCTTATATACTATCTACAACAATAATTTTAGCAAACTTTCTTTTACCAAGTTTTATAATAAACTCGCCTTCTTGTAAAAAGTGAAAATTCTCATCTGTTTGTTTTGCTTGATCTACGCTTAAAGCCCCAGCTTTAATATCTCTTCTTGCCTGTGAAGTAGATGGGCTAAAACCTAGCTCTACTAACACTTTGCATATCCACTCGCCTTTTTGTATCTCTTTTGTTTCAATGTCTTTTGGAATCTCTTTATTGCGAAATATCGCATTGAAGGCTTCTTTTGCTTGCAGGGCTAATTTTTCATTATGAAAACGCGTAGTAATCTCTAAAGAAAGTTCCTCTTTCACAGCCTTTGGGTGCAACTCACCTGTCTCTACACCCCTTTTTAGCTTTGCTATCTCTGCTAAACTTTTTGTGCTAATAAGCTCATAATAACGCCACATAAGCGTATCATCAATACTTAAAATCTTGGCATACATGTCATTTGGGGAATCTGTTACGCCGATATAGTTTTTAAGGCTTTTGCTCATTTTATTTACGCCATCTAGCCCTTCAAGTAAAGGCATAGTCATCACGCTTTGTTCTTTACCACAATTATACGCCCTTTGTAATGCCCTACCTACTAAGAGATTAAACTTTTGATCATTACCGCCAAGCTCAATATCACAATTTAGTGCCACAGAATCATAACCTTGCAATAAAGGATACATAAACTCCACAATAGAAATAGGCTGATTTTCTTTAAATCGTTTTGTAAAGTCATCTCGCTCCATCATTCTTGTAACAGAGTATTGAGCGGTTAGCTGCATGATATTTACACTTGTAAGACTGCCTAGCCATTTACTATTAAAGCAAATATCTGTCTTATCTTTGTTTAGAATCTTAAAGACTTGTTCTTCATAAGTCTTAGCATTTTGTGCTACTTCTTCAAAAGTTAGTGGTTTTCTTGTCTCACTTTTCCCTGAAGGATCGCCTATTGTCGCAGTGAAATCGCCGATCAAAAATTTTACTCTACCACCATAGTTTTGAAAAGTCGCAAGCTTTTGCAATAACACAGAATGCCCTAAATGTAAATCTGGTGCAGTGGGATCAAAACCAGCCTTTACAATAAACTCTTCCCCCTTTTCATAGAATCTTGTTACTAAAGATTCTATATACTCTTTACCGATAAACTCCACACAGCCCCGTTCAATTTCTCGCATGGCTTCTTGCACTTTTGCTTGTAGCGTAGAGTTGGCATTACTTGCTTGCATACTATTGTGTTCCTTTTTTGTTGCAATTTATCTTTCAAATAGGCAATGATACTATGAAATTATAAAGATTTTTATAAACCATTAATGTTATTTTAAGTTTTTGTTGAGAGCAGAGATCGCTTAAGTCCGAAAGTGTGGGCTTTAGGTCCTCTCAAGCGAGGTATTTTGTAAAATCTAGGTCCTTATTTTTTAGATGTTAGACAAAAATTTTTAAATCCCCGTTAGATGTTTCACTACATTCAACATGACAACCATGAGAAACTGGTTTTTGTTACACTATGTGTCATCAATTTTATGCCTCAAGCATTTCTTTTACTTTTTCTAAAATATGTGCGCCTATTGGGATAGCAGAGGTTGCAGCAGGGCTTGGGGCGTTACATACATGCACAGACCTTGGTGTATTTACAAAAAGGAAATCCTCGATTAATTCACCAGAGTTACTCACAGCTTGCGCACGCACACCAGCAGGATATGGGCTTAGATCTTCTTTTGTGAGTTTTGGGCAGTATTTTTGCACGAGTTTGAGATAGCCACCTTTGCAGAATGAATTTTTCATTTCAACAAGCCCGGTTTTTAGATTCTTATATATCACTTTTCTAATGCCTGAATGTGTTATCATCTCTGCAATATCATCGATAGAAATATCAGTTTTTGTGTATCCCTCGCGTTTAAAAGCAAGCACAGCGTTAGGACCAACTGTTACACTCCCATCAATCATGCGTGTCAAATGCACTCCAAGAAAAGGCACACTAGGATCAGGGATAGGATAGATGAGGTGCTTTACGATTTGATTATGCTGACTTTGCAGACGATAATATTCGCCACGGAAAGGGCAAATCACAAAATCAGGCGTAATACCTAGCATTTTCACAAGTTTATCCGACATAAGCCCAGAGCAAGTAACAAGATAGCGGCTTTCATATTGTCCTTTTGTGGTTTGGACTATCATGCCTTGTGAATGCTCCACTAAGCCCACAACCTCCGTGCTATAAAAAATACTTCCACCTTTTTCTTGAAAGCGTTTTGCCATAGCCTGCGTTACTTCCACATAGCTTACAATGCCACTTGATGGGAAGAAAATACCCCCAAGCCCAGTGATATTTGGCTCTCTCTCTTGCAACTCTTTAGAATCTAGCCATGTGCGTTCCAAGCCATTTGCCTCTGTGCGTTCCCATAACGCTTTCATACGCTCTATTTCAAGCGGTGTTGTCGCTACCAATAATTTACCGCAAATGTCGTATTTAATCCCATTTTCATCGCAAAAAGCCTTTGTTGCCTTATTTCCCTCAAAGCAAAACTTCGCTTTCAAACTCCCGGGTGTATAATACACACCCGCATGGATAACGCCACTATTATGCCCAGTTTGATGCTGCCCGGCAGTTGCCTCTTTCTCCAATAATGCGACCTTCATGCCCGGATATGCGTCCATAAGCTGCATAGCGACAGACATACCGATAATACCACCACCAACAATAACAAAATCATATATCATATTTTTTCCCTTTACAACGCATGTGTAACACACATTTTGCTGACTTAGAATCTATAAGTTTAAGATTCTGCATTATAGCTTAAAATTGTATGTTAAAGACTGAAATCCCAAATTACTCGCTACAATAAAGATCATTAAACAAGAATCTTTAGCTTAAAGACCACTATAAATGGATTTACAGAATCTCATCTCTTGCCATGTTAAAACTTGGCTACAATATCTATCTTGGATTTTTCACCAAAATACCAAAAATGACAAGATTTCGTCAGATTTCAAAACACTAGATCTAGAGATATGCTAGACTTAAAATAAAATCATGTCCAGCACACTTTGATTCAATATTTAATGTAGATATAAATAAGTCCTGCAAACAAAATCTCTCATTGACTGATGAATTTCTTTGCTTACTTTATAAAATGCAGCAATTATATAGCTGCTTTTTTTAATCCATGATAGGCTTTAAAAGGGTTTGAAGTGAATGAGAAATAGCCCCTTTGACGCATAAGCTCTCTACGCAAATTCTCATGTCTTTCAAACTTATCTCTACCATGTAGCCAGAAAAGATTGTTGATAAGTAGGAATTGTCCCACTGGCACAGGGAATGATAGCTTATTCTTGCTATTTTCTAGCGAGTCTCCCATATCCGCAAGCCAAGTGCCTTCCTCATAATCTTTTGGCTGTGCAAATTGATCAATAAAAAGCATAACAGGACGACCATCAGCATCGACTTCAAATACTGGATGATAAGCATCTTCTGTTACATTTTTGCTTGGTGGTGCAGACCATTTAATAACGCGTTTTGCTAAATGATGATTGAAATATTTATCTAAATCTTCCCAATCATCAAGGTGTAAAAGTTGAGAATCTCCACCTTTCATATTTTGCTCATCAATTTTATACATTAATACATAATCTGTGGTTTGATTCACATAAGTGCCATCATTGTGTAATTCAAGTGGCTTTTGTGGTTGGCGTAAATAGCTATCTGAATTATCCGTATTAACAACCGCCCATCTAGCATAATATTTGCCTGTCATATCATCAAAGTTTGATCGACCTATTAAATGCACGAACGCAGTAGCAATTTTTACCATATCATCGCCTTGTGCTACATCATTAATGCCCTCTGGATTCACAAGTAATGCTCCTTGATCTCTATTGCTTAGTGCGTTTTGCAATACTTTTTGCAATTTGTTATCACATAGTTTATTAAGAATCTCCGCCACTCTGAATCGCAAGAAAGATTTATACTCAAGCGCTTGCACTGGATATCGCTCCACTTCTTTCAAAAATTGTGCAATAACCTCTTTCGTAAAAACCATTTCCAAAAGTTTTGGTGAATATTTAGAGGGTGTTACCTTAAACTGCTTATTCTCAAAAATACTTGCCATGTCGTTCTCCTAAAATTGAAATACTTGCGATTGCAAGAGTGTTTGGGGGTTTAAATCCTTGAAAGTAAGAATTGCATTTTAAACATTAAATTTAGCTTAAATTGATAATAATATACACTTTTTTATTTTGTAAAAATTATAAATCGTTACATATTTACAAGTTTTAGTATAAAATTATCATTATTATCTAAATAATAAGAAGAAAAATAGGACATTGCGAGATTCTATAAAATTACACAGAAAAAAGCCTATTTTACGATAAAAAGTATATAAAATACACTTTTTATCGCTTTTGTATTATGGAAAAATAGTTACAATTATAAACTAATAGAATATACAAATGTTACTTTATGTAAAAATAGGATTGCAAAAAACATAAGCAATAGGTATCTATCAAAATAAAACACAATTGGTATAAATCTCTACTAAAACCTATCTCATTAAACGCATTTGAGCAATAGTTGCCATCTCATCGTGCTTAAAGATTCCAAAAAGACTAAGCAATGCAGTTTGCAAGGCATACATAGATTCTATGTCAGGGGATACTTGTGCGTTTGCTTTCACGCACACTCTTACTTCAAAGCCACAATACCCCTGTGCTTTAGTCGCTTCTGTTTGTTGTTTATCAATGCGTATCTGCTTATCTTGAAAGTTCATTACTGCTTGATTAAATCTTAGACGCATATTAGATTCTGTGCTATCTTGTATTGGTGGGGCTTTTTGTGTCTCTTTAGATTTTTTAAGAGAAAAGCGTTTGGGCTTAAAGCTTGGGAGAAAATTTGTATAATATTGCAGTGAATCTGTAAATATAGAATCTGTTGGCTGTATCTCAATATCTATGCTTTGCAGGGCTATTTGATAGCATAGCGTGAAAATCTCGCTTGTTCTTTTTGCAGCTTCCACGCCTGAAGCGATGGCTATGTGAATATGCTTTGTATGTGTAGAATCTGCCATAAAGTTTGCAAATCTTTGCGGCGATATGATAAGCAGTCCTGCGGCATTGCTTATTTGTTCCTTGCATGGCTTACTTGCGATATTTGCTAATCCCATAGATATTGCATTCATAGCTAATCTCTTTTTATGAAATCTTCATAGCATTCTTTTATACCTAATAGGGCTTTTCTCATTACTTCTTCTTCATGTGTTAGGGCGATACGCACATATCCCATGCCGCTTTTCTCTCGTCCAAGAAATGAGCCGGGCAATACCTTATGTCCGCTTCTTTTATATAGCTCCTGTGTGAAAAGCATATCGCTAGTAAAATCTTTTGGAATCTTATGTTTTGTATTTGCGACACATAGCCATAGATAAAATGTATAAGGATATACACGAGTATGCGGGAAAATCTCTTGTGCTATCTCTAGATTCTTAGCAAACTTTTTGCGTATGCTTTGTGCGTATTCATCTTCCTGCCATGCGATTATACTTGCTTTTTGCAAGGTTAAGGGCATACTGATACCAACATAGGTGCGAAACACCTTATAATCTTTTAAGATATTAGAATCTCCAGCTATAAAACCACTTCTTAAACCCGGCGCAGAAAGCCGCTTTGAGATAGAATTGATAACAAAGCTATTTTTAAAAGAAGTATTGCCAATAGCCTTGCATGCTTCAAGTAAGCTAGGTGGGGCATCATCTTTGTAAATCTCACTATAACATTCATCATTTACTAAAATAAAGTCATATTCAAGTGCGAATTTTGCCCACTCCATAAGCTCTTCTCTATTTAGAATCTGTCCTGTTGGATTATTTGGCGAGTTAAGGATAACCATGCTAACTTTTTTTAAATCAGATTCTAAAAGTTTGGGTTTAAAGTCGTTTTGCTCATTTAAAGGCATATAAATTGCATCGGCATGATTTGCAATCTGTGCGCCTTCATAGATTTGATAGAATGGATTTGGGAAAGCTAATGTTGGCTTATTTTGCTTTTTACATATAGTGCTTGTGAAAATAAAATGTGTGAAATTAAAAAGCACCTCTCTTGACCCAAATGTTGGGATTAACTCATCTTCTTTCAACGCGATATTAAATCGTTTATAAAAAAACTCTCTTTGGACTTCTGGTAGTTTAGAATCTAGTGTGGGATAATAGCGGATAAGACTTGCATTATCACACAAAGCCTGCACGACTTTTGTGGGTGATGGAAACGCTGGTTCACCTATGCTTAAATTTAAACCACTACTTGAATGTAGTTTGCAGGATTCAGTTTTATTAGCATTTGGATCACAAGTTTCTAATAATGCTCTTAGTTTCTCAAATGGATATGGATTGAAAGTCAAAATTACTCCTTAATTATGAATGCAAAGTATTGCTATAATTCTAGCAAAAAATCATGTAAATTATAAGGGATAATAAAAGTGTGTATAGCACAAAACCTAATGAAATTTTATCTACCTTGCAAATTACGAGGAATTTCATATCATGGGTTAGCAACAAGTTTTTTCTTCTTTGTATGTGTTTTGTGAGATTAAGTATCTTTCCATGCATATATATTCTAGTAAAACATAAAAATTTAATAAAACATAACACACTCTAGCTACTTTGCAGAAGTTTATTTCAATGTAGAAAAATGCGATTTAAAAACTTAGATTCTTAAGCATGATTTAAGTTTTTCTGCATTACTATTTACTGCGATTTTAGATTCTAAATTCTCTTTCTATCACGCTTTGGAGTTATCTCTATGAAAATTCTTATGATACTTGCTATGATGGGTTGGGGACTTGTGTGGCCCCTATCAAAGATTATGAGTGAGACGCTAAATCCCGAGCAAGCTTCATGCATCCGCTTTATTATCGTAAGCCTTAGCTTTTTACCGATTATGTATATCTATAAAATCCCCTTTAAGATTCCAAAAATAGCCCTTATACCCGTGCTACTTACAGGTATATTTAACACTGCTTATAGCTATCTTATGTATATGGGGCTATTGTATGGTGATGCGGGGAGTGCTGGGGTTATCACGGAGGTTTTGCCAATCATTATTGCGGCGTTTTTGTATAGCTTTATGAAGCAAACGACATTGCTTAAAAGGGAGAAGTGGGCGTTATTTTTTGGAATCTTAGCAGGTGTTTTTCTCATCAATCTCTTTGAAAACTGGCGTGCTATACTCATGCCTTTTAATGTCATTTTTCTACTTGCGGCATTAGCATGGGCTATGCTAATTATTAGCTCTCGTTATGCAACAGAATATGTATCTGCTATATCGCTAAGCTTTTATTCTAGTCTTTGCACAGCACTTTTTTTGCTACCTAGTTTTTTATACTATGGTCTTGCACCTTTGGGGGAAGTGGGTATGAACTTTTGGATTCTAGCCCTTATTACTGCGCTTTTTTGCACGACTTTTTCCACAACGATTTATTATCGTGGTTTATATGTGCTAGGTGTAACACAAGGCGGGATTTATGCCCTGCTTACGCCGCCTTCCGCACTTTTATTTGCATGGCTTATTTTAGATGAGTTACCACAAACGCATACAATTATCGGGGGAATCATATCTATTTTTACTATCTATCTTATGAATTATTACAATCCAAAGCATTTTAGAATCTTTAAAAGTTAGCATCTTTTAGCAAGAAAGCAAATGATATGATATGTAAGAGTGTTGCTATAAGATTCTGTGTATTGTGTCAGCCATGATTTTTTGATAAAGCGTGTTTGCAGGGCATTTACCCCGCCTTTTTTGATATGACGAAAAACTTCAAGTGGGGTTTCAAACGACAGAGAAATGCGCTCTTCATGCCATGCTAATAGCTCAAAATCACTCTCTAAATGCTTTTTCATAACGCAAGATTCTATATAAGGCAGTCCTATACCTGTAATCTCTTTTATCTCCCTAAAGTTATCAATACCAAATGTGCCAATAAGTAGAAAGCCTTGTGAAAGCAAAATATGTTTTAGATTCTGCAAGGTTTCAACAAAAGGTAACCATTGCAAACATGCGTTTGAAGCGATTAGATTAAACTTTTGCGAGTAAATCTCTGTGCGTGCAATATTACGCATATCAAAGCAAAGATTCTGTGTATTTTGCGGTAGCTTTATGTCTTTATATTCATTTATATCATTGCAAATATATTGCTTATAGTCTAGCTTTTGTGTCAGCATATAGGTAAGCTCACACTGCCCACAACCAAACTCAAATATATATGAAAAATCTTTTCTTTTTGTGTCTAAAAGCATATTGAGTAAGCATTCTCGCATATAGGCTTGAATGGGCGTGTTGTCTTTATAGCTTTGCTGGGCTTTTAAGAAACGCTCTAGTTGATAGCACATAGCCCCTCCCATGTATCAAAGGCAAAAAATGGATAATGCCATGAAGCCAACTCGCATATTGCACTTTTGCTATTTTCAAAGGCTTTGTGGCAGGTTTGTGGTAAAAAAAGCGTGTCATTTTTTGCAATATAGATTCTATCCCATGTAAGCGGTGTATGTGGTGTAGTCATGCAAAAATCATAAATACATTGCAATTCATTTTTTAAACGCGAGATAGAAGCGAAATGAAAATCTTTGGTCCTGTCTAGATTCTCCCCAAAAATAGCCCTTTTAAAGTCGTCTATATTAAGGTTTTTTATCGTATGGCGAAATATAGCAGGATTAATGCCTTTTAATTTATCTATGCCAGATTCTGTGCCACTAAGGGCAATTCTGCGAGATAGAGATATGTGAAATAAAGGCAGTCTAGCAGCTATGCTAACCCCCATAGAATAGGCTACAAGATAGATTGAATCATATTTCTCTAACTCTAAATTTATATCGAATGTAAAGTCAGTATAATCATGCAATAAAAGCACATTAGCTTTAGAATCTAAATGCGTGTAATGCGTGTAATGACTTGCAAAACCTGCAAAAAAGAGTATAAGAATCTTGCTATCTGTATTTTTATGTAGCCAGTATGTTTGCATGATATAGCCTTTATGCTTTTGCTTTTGTAGTTTTATCGCAATGCAAATGGGTATTATACTGGATTATTAGATAAAAATGATTACCCTACTCCACAATAAATATATTGCGTAGCAACATATTTTTATCAATAATGACCTGCATGGTATGGCTACTCTGTTTTTAAGGCATACATTTTCTCTTCTACTTGTATATAATAATCTGCAATTTCTTGATATGCCTTCCCCCATGCCTGCAATATCTCTTTAGTCGCATTTTCTTGCAACACATTTTCAATCGCTTTTATCAAACATGCTCCAACGATTGGGTAATGTTCCTTCTTTACATTTAATCTAACATGTGTTTTGCCAATGGATTCTATTTGCGAATGGATTGTATCTAGATTCTCAATATTCATTGCAGCATGTAGTATTGCCATGGCAAGTGCCTTTGGCTGCTTACCATTTTGCTGCTTTGTCATATCAAACATAGTTCTAACTTGTGGATATTCATCAAATAAGATTCTATAAAATTCCTTTGTGATTGTTTCACCATGTGTTTTTAAAACCGGTATTGTGCTTTTTACAATCCCTATTGTTTGTTTATCTAACATCAAAAATCCTTTATAATAAAATGCAATGCAATAATAAACAATAGTTTTAAAATAAAAATTGATATATGTTAATAATTGCTACTTTATTGCAATCAATCTTAATCTAGCAACTCACAAAAATCCCCCTCTACTCAAAAAAGCATTAATGTATTTGCATTGTGTATTGTTAAGGTATTGTTCGACTTAGTTTGCAATACCCTGTAGGGTTTAAAGAAAGTATATCTATGCAATATTCTGTACTGAATACTTAACTATGAAATTGTTGTATTCAAATGCATATTAAATATAATCGTGATCTCAAAAGCACATAAAAAGATCTATATTTTAAGTTATAGTGTAAAAAAGGGTTAGCAGAATTAGAGATAATCGCTATTACCCAATGCAATAAAATAAAACTCATCAGGATTGACAAGAAAAGATCTTGTGTTTTCGAGCACGGATTAAAGTTTTTCGCTTTGCAACAACTTGGCATAATGACTGCAAATATGCTTACAGAATCTTAAAATAGCAATTTTTGAGATTTGTCTTTTCTAGTCATCTTGTTTGCAGGCTATATGCTTTGCCTTTTCTACCGCTTTGACACATGCACGTGTAATAACGCCTTGCACGCTATTTTCATCACAATGAAGAAGTGCTTCTGCTGTTGTCCCACCCGGACTTGTAACGAGATCTTTTATCTCCTGTGGGCTTTTTTCTTTGAGTAATGCTGCCATGCCCTCAAAGGTTTTTTGCACGAGTTTTTGGCTTGTTTCTAGCTTTAAGCCTTGCTTGACACCTGCATTTATTAAACCTTGTGCTACAAGGGCTAAAAGGGCTGGGCTGCTGCCATTTGTTGCGATACTTGCAAATAGCTCTTCTTCATTTGCTACAAACTCACAATTACCAAAACTTGATACAAATTGCGTGATTTGGCTTTGAATGTGTGCGTTATTTTTCTCATGTGCTTCTTGCATGTTATGACTATCCATCATAAGATTTAGCACTTTGCCTACCTCTTTAATGCTTTGGTTTTTTGCGCCATTTTGCTGCCATAATACCGCACTTGAGCTTAGATTATAATGCGCTCCGACATTTGGCATAATAAGGGCGTAGTGGTATGACTGAATATAATTATGCAAGATATTTGCATTAATGCCCGCTAACACACTATACACGATATGAGCTCGCCCATGAAATATAAAGGAATCTAGATTATGCGGCTTACAAGCAAGTAACACCACCTTATTATCACACTCAATATTGCATGTAGCTTCATAGGTAATATCATGCAAAAACTCACTGCGACAAGCCTGCATACTCTCTTTAAGCCATGATTCTATTTTATGTGGTGCTCTACCTGTAATAACGATTTTTGTAATGCCTAGAATCTCTTTAGACTGCTGTATTAACCCACCTAAAATCGCCTTTGCCATATTGCCATAACCTACAACGACTAACTCCATTTTTATCCTTTATCTCGTAAAATACATAAAATCATAACATATTTTTGTGTGCTTATTTAAGATACATTATGTTTAAGCCCTTACTAGATTCTATGTGTAAGTCAAGCCTTCATGCAAAGATATAGAATCTCAATAAATAGCAGTGATAAAAAATGCCTTGACTTGTTTTTTTTTTTTTGTAGGATTGCGACACTGCGAAATATGTATAAATCGCACTTAGAATCTTTTATGGAAAGGGCATATATGAAGCTTATTAAAAAAATGCTAAGACCCAAAAAAGCTAGTCAAGCAGATAATTACAATACAAGTCTAGCAGATACAATCAGCAATGAATATCCATCATTTTGTGCAAGAGCAGCGACTAATGATTCTGTATTTGCAACATTTAGGACAAATCCAGTATATATGCAAATACTAGAACATGTTGATGACATTATGGGACAAAAATATCTTGATTATATCCTGAAAACAAGGCGTTTTGAGCCTAAAGACTTTGAGGGATTTAGACAAAACGATTGGTATGGTGGGGCAAGCATTCGCTATTATAAGGAAATAGGCTATATGTCTCCATCAACTCTGCGTTATATTAAAGTCTTAGGGGATTTAATAGAATCTTTTGGCGATTTAAGCAATAAGGATATTTGTGAGATTGGCATAGGCTATGGTGGACAAGCAAGGATTATTATGTCAATGTTTGATGTCAAAAGTTACACATTTGTGGATTTGGATTCTGTTCTGTCTCTTAGCAAAAAATACCTATCACATTTTAGCGGATTAGAAAACAAGCTACATTTTAAGCGTATGGAGGATTTAGAAAAAAGGGATTACGATCTCTTTATAAGCAATTATGCTTTTAGTGAGCTAAGAAGCAATATACAAGATATCTATATTGAAAAAATTATCAAAAATGCGAAACATGGATATATCACATTTAATAATATTGCACCAAAGGATTTTAACTATCCGCTAGAGCAATATGAAAGCCTATTTGGTAAGCAAATACATATAACAGATGAAACTCCAAATAGTCATCCATTAAATAAGATTCTAACTTGGTAAAAATCCCATAGCAAAAAAATTTTATGCTGTAAGTAGTCCCAAAAGACAAAGTGGGATTCTAAACCGCATGGATTCAATATGAAAAAACTCACATAAGGGCATTGTTACATTTGGCTTTATATCAAAATTAGATTTTGCCAACCTCTCTCATATTTCTCTTTATGATTTTTTTGTAAAAATTTTATATTATCAAAACTTATGCTTTTTAGAATCTTCTACAATGTCTTGGACTATGCTTTGCATGTTTTGTGCGATTGCATCAGTTTGATTTGCAATTGCTGCATTTTCCTGCGTAATAGATTCTAATTGATTTGTAATATCTCTAATATGTGCTATGCCTTGTGTTTGATCTTTAATAGATTGGGACATATCGCTTACTGATTGTATGAGTGCATTTGCATTTTGCTCTATCTCGCCTAAGGATTTATTTGTGCGTTCAGCCAAGTTTCTCACCTCATCGGCAACAACCGCAAAGCCTCTGCCATGCTCTCCAGCTCTCGCTGCTTCAATAGCAGCATTTAATGCAAGTAAATTTGTCTGATCTGCTATATCTTTAATGATATTAATTACAGATTTTATCTCATCAGCTTCGCGTGTTAGCTCTCCCATAGAATCTTCAATGTGCTGCATAGATGAGTTGATATTCTCAACAGATTTTGTATTCTCTTGCAAGGAAGTAACTTGAGATTGTGAAGTTGAAATAAGACTTTGCACCATGCTAAATAGCTGGTCTGCATTGCTACCAAGCTGTTTTGCAATCTCACTAGAATCTCCAAGCATTGTTCCTATGCTTGTCCCCAAGTGATTGATATTTGTTGCCATTTCTAAGATTTTTCCTTCCAAACCATCGACATTTGCACGCATTGTGTAATCATTGTTTGCATAGGTAGTTAGCGTATTGGATACCTTTGTGAGTTGCAAATCAAGAATGTTAAGCAAGTCATTGAATATGTCTTTTAGCTCATTAAATTGTGGCGAAGAAGTATTAGCTGTGATTTGATTTGCAAAGTTACCATGTTTAGCTTCATTTGCCACTTGCAATGCTTCATCGATAAATCTCTTGTCTTCTTCTAACTCTTTATGTATCAATAGTATATTTTCATTGATTTCTTGTGTCATTTTGCCTAATTCATCATTTGATTTGACTTTTATTAATGGTGCGTTATCGCTCTTATGATTAATATATGCAAAGAAGTTTTGTAACCCTTCAGAGATTGTGCTAATAGGTGTTAAGAATTTCTGAATCACAACATAAATGACTGCTATCATAATAAGCCCTATATAATCACTAATGCAAGGATTCTCATCTCTAAGCCCTTGCGTGAATTAGACACAACCTTATCCATATTTTCACCCGCACAAATGGAATAGCTTACATTGTTCTTATTGACATGATTACATACTCCAAGCCTTTCAACCCCGCTTGAAGAAATGTAGGTAAATGGCTTCATATTTCCTGCTTCAATGGACTTTGCGTAAAACCTTTTTGTTCCATCTGTTGGGTTTAATAAAGTCATCGTTTTATCTGTTGCCACAAAAATCGCTTGTTCTGAATCAAGCCCAAAGATTCTAGCAGGCATTTTATCAAACTGGACTTTGCAAGTTTGATAGCGGTGTGTCAATGGATAGCACGCCTAACACTTTGCCATTTTTCACTAGGGGGATAGAAAAAGTAAAAGTAGGTAGTTTGCTTACAAAGTCTTCATACACAGGCGTCATAATCGCTGAATTACTTTGCAGTGCACTCTTATACCAACCTCTTGTCCTAGAATCATAGCTTTCTACTTTGCCTGTGCCTTTTCCATAGGTTCTAAAAAGCACTTTTGCTGCATCAGATTCTATATCGCTTACAATCATGCTGCCATCTGCCACGCCTATGTATGCGGCTAGATGTGCTCCACCGAGTTTAAATCCAAATAGAAGTGGTCCTACATTTTTTACTAGTGCTTCTGTGGATTCTAGTTTTTCTTCAGGGAGTGAGAGAATGTGCTTTGCCATAAGCTCTAGTGAGTCTATTCTATCTTGACTAAACATATCAGTAGCAAGACTTGCCATTTGCACATAATCTATCTCTGATTCTATGGTTTTTTCCAAAAGATTATTTTTGCTTGAAATCATATTGATTGTTTGCTACACACCTAGTCCGATAAGCATTAACAACATGACGATAAGCGATACTTTTGACTTTATACTCTGCATACTGCTCCCTTGTAAAAATTCGTAGCATTGTAGCAGAAAAAATAAATAATAATGTTTCTTAAAAACACAATTTAATAACATTTTTCGTAATTTTTATTTGCTTATTACAATAATATTTCAAATACCATAATAAAGATATACAGCATTATAAAATATTGCGTCTGTAATAATGCTCTAACTTTGAGAATATAAAACTTAAAGGCAACAACACAATTAAATATGCAACAATGAGTAGAAAAAGGGCTTCATTTGTCTGTCCGTAGTTACTAATCACTTCTTTTGCGATAGACATTAAATCTTGCAAGGCAATCACCCCAACAATAGAAGTTTCTTTAATCAAAAATAGCACATTCGCACAAATTGAAGGTATGCTTAAAGGTATGCTTTGGGGGAAAATCACATAACGCAAAATCTGTATTTTACTAAATCCTAGAGACAAGGCAGATTCTATCTGTGAATGTCGCACAGATTCTAAACCTAAGCGAAAAGATTCTGCCATGTAGCTACCACCTAGAAATATCACACCAATAACCGCACACCAAAAGTTTGGAATCTCAATCCAATATGACAAGCCAAAATAGAGAAAAAATAAGTGTATGATAAGCGGGGTATTGCGTGATACCTCTATGTATATACGCGTTATCCACACAAATGGACGGATTTGATAGTAAAGCACAAGTGAAGCAATAAAACCAAGTAATATTGCCCCAAAGATTCCATAACATGAGATTTCTAGTGTGAGCAATAATGCTTTCCAAAATAATGGCAATATGCTAATAATAAAGTCTATATCTAAAAAATTATTAAGATTCATAATATGTAGATTCCAAAAGTGTAATTATTTGTTTCAAAGCAAAGTAGTGTATAGTAAAAGTGTTAAGTAACTTTTAATTGATTGAATCTTTAGTTTGCATTTCTATAACTAGAGATTAAAACCCCTAATTTACAACAAAATAAGCTAAAGATATAAAAATCATAGATATGTTTCAAAGCTTTTATAATACAAGTCATGTGCTTCTTGTAAAGATAGATTTATATCATGTATTTTTATAGAATCTTTATTTGTTATATCTTTTGTGTTTATGTGTTTATGTGTTACCTTGCCAATTACACACAATGAAAGCCCTTTTTGTTTAGCTGTGTTGAAGAGATTTTTTACAGATTCTAGATCTTTTACTTCACAGATAACTTGTGTATGGTTTTCACTAAATAGCATGAGTTTATTCTGTGATATTAAGCTCACATAATCTTTAGAATCTTGTAAAAGATTCTCATTATTTAGAAAGTCTTTAGCTAAAACTTCTTGTATCTTATCTGTTAAGACTTCAATGCTAGTTTTCCCTAAAATTGCCATTTTGCATAGAGTGATAGCAAGTCCGCCTTGTGCTATATCTTTTGCACTCAAAATATACTCATTTGCTATGCTTTGATTTAGAATCTCCCAAAGTTTGAGTTCAGATTCTAAGTTTATATCATTCAATGTTCCACTATTTTTTGCACCGATTATTTTTTGCAATACGCTACCACTAAGCTGCAATGAATTATCCATAACGCCTAGCATACAAATATAGGAATCTTTTCTTGTAAAATGACTACCAATAGCTTTCTTAGAATCCTCTAAAAGCCCAACACTCACAATGCTTGGTGTAGGATATATCGCCTCATCATTTGTTTGATTATAAAGTGAGACATTACCGCTTACAACAGGTGTTTTCAAGGTCTTACATGCCTCTTTTATGCCCTCACAAGATTCCCTAAACTGCCACATAACCCCTGGATTTTCAGGGCTACCAAAGTTTAGACAATCTGTAATTGCTAAAGGCTTTGCTCCACTGAGAGCCACATCTCGCCCAGCTTGTGCCACTGCGATTTTAGCCCCTATTTTTGGGTCTAGATAGCAATATCTTACATTACATTTCACACTTACTGAAAGAGCTTTTTTAGAGTTATAATTATGCAAGGCTACAACGCTAGAGCCAAGCATACCAGCCCCTTTAATCGTGCTAGCTTTAATGCTATCATCATATTGATTATAAATCCATGATTTATCACATATATCAAGGCTTTTTAGCATACTTTTAGTTAGCGTGTTTAAATTAGTGCTACTACATTGCATTGTGTTTATATTATTTGCATTTAATTGCTTTTGCAGGGATTTATTTGTAATCTCTAAATCTAGTATTTTACAAGATTCTAGATATTTTGGCTTTTGTATAGCACGATTTAGTATAGGGGCATTTTCTACAATGGGAGCAATGGGTAGTGCAGCACATAACTCTCCATGCCATAAAAGCTCCATTTTTCCTGTATTACGCACTTCGCCGACAATCTCTGCACTTAACTCATACTTTGCAAAAATATCTTTTATTTGCTTTTCTGCCCCCTTTTTCGCACACAAAAGCATTCTCTCTTGTGATTCTGATAGCATTAACTCATAAGGGGTCATGCCACTCTCTCGCATAGGAATCTTATCAAGCCACATTATCATACCGCTACCACTTCTACTTGCCATTTCAAAGCTTGAGCTTGTAAGCCCTGCTGCACCCATATCTTGAATGCCTACGATTAAATCTTTTTGAAAGACTTCAAGACATGCTTCTAAAAGCGATTTTTCTACAAATGGATCGCCAATTTGCACCGTTGGTCGCAATGCCTTACTAGCAGAATCAAAGCTATCACTACTCATCACAGCCCCACCTAAGCCATCTCTACCTGTCTTACTCCCAACATACATAATAGGATTGCCCTCGCCACTTGCTTTGCCATAGAAAATCTCATCTTGATTTGCAATGCCTAAGCTAAACGCATTGACAAGGATATTGCCGTTATAGCAAGATTCAAAGCTAGTCTCACCGCCAATAGTTGGTATCCCCATGCAGTTACCATAATGCCCGATACCCTCTACAACACCATGCAATAAATGGATATGCTTTTTTCTCATATTAGAATCTAAAATATCTCCAAAGCGAATACTATTGAGATTTATTATAGGATTTGCCCCCATTGTAAAAATATCACGCAAGATTCCACCAACTCCCGTTGCAGCCCCCGCATTTGGCTCAATAAAGCTTGGGTGATTATGTGATTCTATCTTAAAGATAGCGGCTAGATTATCGCCTATATCAATAACACCTGCATTCTCTCCGGGACCTTGCAATACCCAACTAGCCTCTGTTGGAAAGCCTTTGAGATAAATCTTACTTGACTTATAGCTGCAATGCTCACTCCACATTGCAGAAAAGATTCCAAGCTCAATGAGATTTGGCTCTCTCTCTAAAATTTCTACAATTTTTTCATAATCACTAGAATCTAGTTTATGCTTTTTTAGAATCGCATTTAATTGTTCCTTTTTAATACTCCATTCGCCCATATTATCCCTTTTTGAAAGTGCAAATATTTACTCAAAATAAAACAAGGATTTTAACTAAAGTTTGCAAGGAAATAGATATGCAAAATTATAATTTTTTGGTTTTTAAAAAATTTTTAATCATTTTTTGACTTTTTTTTGACTACAATAACAAGCATAACCTTTTTACATTAAATGGAGTCCATAACAATGAAGTATATTAAATTCTTTAAAGAGTTGAATAATAGAGATGTTCCCCTTGTAGGTGGCAAGAATGCAAGCATTGGTGAGATGTTTCAAGAGCTTGTCCCCGTTGGCATTAAAGTCCCAGATGGCTTTGCAATCACAAGTGATGCGTATTGGTATTTGCTTAAAAGTGGTGGCATTGAGGATAAGATAAAGGATCTTTTAAAAGATATTGATTATACAGAAATGGATGTATTGCGGAATCGTTGCAGTAAGATTAGAGAACTTATTTTTAGCACCCCATTACCCCAAGATTTAAAAGATGAGATTTTTCAAGCCTATGATATGTTAAGCCAAGAATACAATATGGCAGAAGCAGATGTTGCAGTCCGAAGTTCGGCTACTGCTGAAGATTTGCCAGATGCAAGTTTTGCAGGGCAGCAAGATACATATCTAAGCGTTAAAGGGAAAACAGATTTAGTCCATTATATTAAATCATGTTTTGCCTCACTCTTTACCCATCGTGCTACAAGCTATCGTGCGAGTAAGAATTTCGATCACTTTAAAGTTGCTTTAAGTGTTGGTGTGCAAAAAATGGTGCGTTCTGACAAGGGTGCAGCAGGTGTTATGTTTAGTATTGATACAGAGACGGGCTTTAAAGATGCAGTATTCATCACTTCATCATGGGGGCTTGGGGAGAATGTCGTTGGTGGGACCGTGAATCCAGATGAATTTTATGTATTTAAACCAACATTAAAAGATGGGAAGCGACCCATACTTAAACGCAAACTTGGCACAAAAGATGTAAAAATGGTATATGCCCCAGCAGGTAGCGAAAAGCCCACAATGAATGTAAAAACAACGCATCAGGAAATGGAGACATTTTCAATCACTGATGAAGATGTTTTAACACTTGCAAAATATGCTATAAGTATTGAAGAACATTATACAAAGGAAGCAGGTGAATATCGCCCTATGGATATGGAATGGGCAAAAGATGGACAAAGTGGCGAGATTTTCATCGTGCAAGCACGCCCAGAAACAGTGCAGAGTCAAAAGACAAAAAGTGGGGCAAAGATTGAAAAATTCCACTTTAAAAATCCAGATGAAGAACGCGAAATCGTTTTAAAAGGTATGGCGATTGGCACAAAGATTGGCAATGGTAAAGTAAGGATTATTAACAACATAGAACACATGAATACCTTTAAAGAAGGCGAGATTCTAGTAACTGATAATACCGACCCAGATTGGGAACCAGTCATGAAAAAGGCAGCAGCAGTTATTACAAATCGTGGCGGTAGGACTTGCCATGCAGCTATTGTTGCGCGTGAAATTGGTGTGCCTACAATCGTTGGCGCACATGGTGCAACAGAGAGGCTTTATACAGGTATGGAGGTAACTGCTTCATGTAGTGAGGGTGAAGAAGGACTTGTGTATGCAGGGATACACCCTTATGAAATAGAGACTATCTCACTCGATCAGCTTGGCAAAACAAAGACAAAGATTTATATGAATGTTGGCGATCCTGCTAAAGCATTTGGCTTTGCACAGATTCCAAATCATGGTGTTGGCTTAGCGCGTATGGAGCATATTATCTTACACCAGATTGTAGCACACCCTTTAGCCTTGCTAGATTTACAGAATGATAAACCTATACATAATCATGATGAGGTATCAAAACTCATACATGGCTATGATAATCCTAAGGACTTTTTTATTAAAAAAATTGCTGAAGGCATGGGTATGATCGCAGCAGCCTTTTATCCTAATCCAGTGATTGTCCGCACAAGTGATTTTAAAAGCAATGAATATCGCGGCATGATTTCAGGGGAGCATTACGAACCACAAGAAGAAAATCCAATGCTTGGCTATCGTGGTGCAAGCAGATATTACTCTGAACAATATCGCACCGCATTTGAATGGGAATGTCAAGCCTTAGCAATGGTGCGTGATGATATGGGACTTACAAATATGCGGATTATGATCCCATTCTTACGCACACCAGAAGAAGGCAAAAAAGTGCTTGAGATTATGCGAAGAAATGGCTTAGAATCTGGCAAAAACGGATTGGAAATCTATGTTATGTGTGAATTACCAGTAAATATCATTTTAGCTGATGACTTCTTAAGCATGTTTGATGGCTATTCTATCGGATCAAATGACTTAACACAGCTTACACTGGGTGTGGATAGAGATGGCGATTTAGTCAGTCATATATTTGATGAGAGAAATCCTGCTATGCTAGAAATGTTTAAACAAGCCATACAGGCATGTAAAAAGCATGGCAAATATTGTGGAATCTGCGGTCAAGCACCAAGCGATTATCCAGAAGTTGCCGAATTCTTAGTGCAGCAAGGCATTAGCTCCATTTCACTCAATCCAGATTCTGTTGTGAAAACTTGGGAACGCATAGAAAAGCTTGAAAAAACAATGCAAAAATAAAGGGATAATATATGGAAAAGCAAAAACCAAAAAGTTATTTACGAAAAATCTCTGATGCAGCGATTTTGGGTGGTATGAGTGCAGTGCTAGTCGCAGGATTACTTGGTTGTGATAGTGGTTCAAATAATGCCGACACAGCACAGCAGGTAAGCAAAAAGCAGGGCGTTACCGTTACCTTGCAAGAAGAAGCTGATGGTAGCTACAAGATTATTGATGAACAGCCAAGTAGTGATGGTGATACAACAATTATTGTAAGAGATACAGAGGGCAATAAGAGAATTTTAAGCAAAGAAGAAGTTGATACCCTTGTCGCTGAAGAAGCAAAAAAGATTGACAATGGCACAAGCACGCTCACAAGTGGTGATGGCGGTGGGCTTGGCATTGGCGGTGCTATCCTTGCGAGTGCGGCTGGTGCATTGATTGGAAGCTATATTGGTAATAAACTTTTTAATAATGCAAACTATAAAGCAAACGCACAAAGAGGATATAGCTCACCTTCAGCCTATCAAAGACCACAAACTAGCACCCCGCGAACTACTAGCCCAAGCAGCAATGCAACAGCCACAAAAGCAACACCACAAAACGCAAAAGGCGGCTTCTTTGGCGGCAATACAAATACTAATAAACCAACTGCAACTTCTTAGATTCTACGTTTTAGATTCTTAAGCATTTGTATTTTCCATGTTTTGGAGTATTGTAAGAATTGAGGCATAAGTAGTATTTGATCTTTGTAAAATATTTACTAGATTCTTTGGCATAGTTTTATGTGTGAGTGTGTGAGTGGCCGCATGATTTTGGTTAAATAATCATATGCAATGAAAGAAACAAGTCGAAAGTCTATTGAATAAGCTTCATAAATAAAGACACTGATTTATTTTTTTAGAATCTAAATATTTTCTTACAATCCCATATCCTACAAATAAGTCCTACCTCCGCGATATGCTTTTACCCAATAATTATTGTTGAGATTTGCTATTGTTACCTTTTTACCTTTTCCGGGGGCGTGGATAAATTGATTATTGCCAATGTAGATTCCCACATGATTGACTTGTTTCCCATTGTTTGTGAAAAATACTAAATCTCCCACCTTTAGATTACTTTTTGCTACAAACTTACCGCTACCATATTGCTCGATTGAAGTTCTAGGTAGCGTCAGCCCATTTAGCCTATACACCGCCCTAACCAATCCACTACAATCAAAACCGCTAGAAGTCGTCCCTCCCCATTTATACGGCACGCCTATATATTGATGTGCATCTTTTGCGATATTTTTTCTCACCTTATCATGTGTCTTTGGCTTATGCTGATTTATCGCATAGCTTTGGGGACTAATGATAAAAAAGTCATCAATAATAGACTTTTTTTTGTATGTATTTGCGATTTTTCTTGCAGTTTCAGAATCTTTATAATTGCCAAAGCGGACTTTATACATTCCCTTTTCTTTAAAAAAGAACGCATCAAGCCCTTGTTTATTAAGATAATCAGCAAGATTCCCAGCATTTTTTAACTCACTAAAACTTCCAACTTGTATGCTGTATGCCACATGTTTTACTTGCTCTTTTGCAAGTAGCAAAGCACACATAAAAGCCATTATTACACTTATAAAAGATATTTTTTTCATACTCTTCCTTAAATAAAATAAAAGATTATAGCCTAAAGCCCTAAATAAAATACTACTCATAACGCAAGGCTTCAATAGGATCAAGCTTTGAAGCCCTTTTTGCTGGTAAATATCCAAAAATCACACCAATAATCGCAGAAAATAAAAACGCACCAAATGCCACCCACATATCAAACACAAAAGGTATATCCATCTTTATTGCTACACCCCATGAGATAAAAAAGGCTAGAATGATTCCAATGCTACCGCCAAGTGCGCTGACTACAACAGATTCTATAAGAAATTGCAACAACACATCTCTCTCTAATGCCCCAATAGCAAGGCGAGTGCCAATCTCTTTTGTCCGCTCTGTTACTGACACAAGCATAATATTCATAATCCCAATGCCCCCTACAATTAAGCTAATGCCCGCAGCAGAACTCAAAAATATAGATAAAATACGCATTGTAGCCGTCATATTCTCTTCAAATTGCTTTGTATCCATAATATCAAAGGTATCAATCTGCCCCTGTTTAATATTTCTATGCTCTCTTAATATATGCCTAATCTCATCGCTAAGACTGCTAGAATCTATATTATCTTTCATCGAAACCATGATTCTATCGATATTATAATTACTTGTAGCACCCGATATATCACGCAAATAAGTCTTAAAAGGCAGCGCGATAAAATCATCTTGATCGTTGCCAAAACCACCTTGCCCTTTTGCCTTAAATACACCAACTACTTCACAAATGCTTTTACCAATACGCACCTTTTCCCCAAGCGGATTAGAATCTTTAAATAAAGCAAGATGCACACTCTGCCCCAAAATACACACATTAGAGCTAGAATCTTCAGTATTAAAAAGGCGACCAAGCCCTATTTGCCAATCCGCTACTTCAAAATAGCTATTTGTTACACCGCTAATTGTAGTCCTAGTATTTAAGCCTTTATATTGTGCGATAGCACTCGTGCTTGCAATGGGTGCGATACTTTTTATCGATGAAGCCAGTCTAGATTCTAGAATCTCAACTTCTTTGTGCGTAAATTTCTTACTAAGAGAGCCACCACCTGTGTTAAGCCTAAAAGCTGGGTGAATAACAAGCAAGTTGCTACCCATACTTGCAATTTGCATTTGCACCTTTTTTGTCGTGCCATTCCCTAAAGAAATCATAACAATCACAGAACCAACGCCAATAATAATCCCTAGCATTGTCAAAAATGCCCTTAAATAATTGCGTGAAATCTGCCGAAAAGCAAGCAATATCGCATTCCAAATCATACATACCTCATATTTTTTAATCCTATATTTCAAGTTTAATTATAGGATATTTATGGAAATTTTGTGGCACATGAGCATTAGCAAACATGGCTTATCACTGCATCGTGTTTATTTTTAATATAAGCACCCTTCAAATGTAAAAACTACAACAATAATTACACGAACTTTTTACTTAAGGAAATTATCTTGCTTTGAAATTCAACATGAAATCCATACCCAGATTAAAATATAAGAAAAATTCATTGTGATACAAAAATAATGTCAATTTTAATCCCTCGTGCATATGTATATTTACAAACATAAAGTAGAATGCCAAAAAATTTAAGGATTTTAAGTGGCTTATCATTTTTTACTTCAACAAGTTAAAGCTATGTGTGAAAATGTAGAGATTATATCGTTTGATATTTTTGATACATTGCTTTTGCGTCCATATATACGACCCACAGATTTATTTCTCCATTTAGAATATCTTTATAATAGACCAAACTTTACTGTGGCTAGAATATGTGCAGAGGCGTATGCACGCGATACATTAGCTATTACCCCCCCCCCCCATTGTCATGATGTAGAGCAGACTGGACACAACGAAATTACTTTTGATTCAATTTATGAAAACATAGAATCTAAATTTTACGATTTAAAAGATAAAGAGTTAGAGCTAGAATTACAAACATTGCAACCAAATCCTGAAATGCTGGAGGTTTGGCAGTATGTTAAATCTTTAGATATGCAAATTATTGTAACAAGCGACATGTATCTACCAAAACAATTTATTGCAAAGCTGTTACATAAAAATGGCTTCATAGATTATACACATCTCTATGTGTCAAGCGATATTGGATATACAAAAACAAGTGGCTTACTTTATGATTATATTAAACGCGATTTATCCATGCAGCCATCCAAGATTCTACACATAGGCGACAATTATCATTCGGACATAATTCAAGCACAAAAACATGGTTTCCAAACTCTCTTCTATCAAAAGATAATGGAGAGATATTTACATGAGGATAAGCGATCTAGTCTCTTATATACACATTTTCCAAAAGATTTAGGTGCTTCGATTTTATTAGGACTAAAGGCGTTGCATTGGCAGAAAAAATGCCTTAATCTCATACAAGAAAATTATTGGGAAAATATAGGATATGAATATGCAGGGGTAATAGGGTATGCCTATATGCAGTTTGTTGCAATGAAAGCAAAGCAACATGATATAAAACACATCCTTTTTATCGCTAGAGATGGCTATACGCTACAAAAAATATTTGACATAATGCAAACAGATATACAAACAAAATATGTATATGCCCCACGATTTTTTAACCTAATCTATACTTTGCAACATAAAAATGATGAAAATAAAGCCTTGGCTATTCTCAATTTTCTCGCAAATAAATATAAGGATATTCAAAATCTCAAGCAGCAAAATGTCCATAGTAGTGCGTTGGAGATTCTAAAAAACAATCAGCAAATCTTTGAAAATGCAGCACAAGAAGAGTTTGGGCTTTATGCAAACTATTTACAAAAGATATTAGAGACTATGAGTATAGATTCTAAAAACTTAAACACAAAGATTACCATCGGTATGGTTGATACAGCAACAATCGAGTTTTCAGCACAGAATCTATTGCAACAAACCCTTAAAACTCTATATGGCAACAAAGAAAATACACCGAATATATACGCAAACTACTGGCTATATTGGGGATATGAACATATACGAAATAAACTACCACCGCATTCATTCTTTAGCGCACAACAATATCTATCAAGCTATCATCCACAAAAGTGGGATTTTGTAGAGTTTCTTTTAACAAGCCCAGAGCTACCCATAAAAGGCATAGATTCTAACTATCAACCAATCTATGATGACAAACCAAACAAACATGAGTTAAAAAGACAGAGTGTATATCCCTATATTTCTGAACATGCAGTTTTGTTTGCACAAGATATTCGCAATATATTCGGCAATACAAATGTGTATTTTTCTGCACAACTTGTAACGGCGTATCTTGATTATTTCTATGAAAATCCAACGAGTGAAGATATTGAAAATATGGATTCTATCTATCATTGTTGTGATAATACGCATGACAACTACACGCCGCTTTTTACACAAAAAATAAAGCTTAAAGATTTTCTCACATCATATAAAAAGACAAAAAAGCAATTGTTGCAAACAGATTGGATAACAAAGAAACAATCCATCATGCTTACCGCATTTGATCTTATTAATGTAAAAATGCGTGGGATAAAGAATATTGAGCTTCATATTTTACCCCGTTTTCCACCCTGTTTCAATACTTCTATACAACTCATTGGATACAGCACTATAAAATTTAGCATTGGGAGAACTTCACATGAATAATAACATATTTGATTATTCTTGGTATTACAGCCATTGGCACTCAGATACAGCAGAATCAAGACAAAATGATATAGACTATGCAAGCTGGCTTTTTCAAACGCAAGGTATCTACCCCCCCCCCCCATAGGATTGGATTCAAATATACTTGAGATTGGTTGTGGCATGGGGAGATTTTTATTGCATTTAAAAGAGCGGGGTTATAAAAATCTCACTGGCATTGATATTGATAAAAGTCAATATGAAATCGCGAAAAGGGAAGGATTAAATGTTTTCTTAAGCGATGCTACCACTTTTTTAACCAACAATACATCATCATATCATGCAGTTTATGCATTTGATGTATTAGAACATATTAATAAAGAAAAGCAACTTGAGTTATTACAACTTATTTTTAAGCAGCTTCATGACAATGGTATGCTTGTCATACAAGTGCCAAATGCACTCGCACCTACTGCTACATATTTTCGCTACAATGATTTTACACATACAATAAGCTATACAGAACATTCACTAGGCTTTCTCTTACATAACGCTGGATTTCATGACTTTTGCATACAACCTACACATAATGAAAGTCTCGAAACACAAGCTCTGAAATTACCATGGGCAAAATTATATAGACATGAGTTTGGGCTAGAAAATCTCATATTAACACCAAATCTCACTGCGATTGTTTTTAAAAATAAAAAATCATATCAAAGCTGGAAAGAACACGCCCCAATAATAAAAAACCTATATGAAGATAATAATACTAAAGACAATACATCAAAACTAAAACATTATATAAAAAGAGAATGGAAAAAGTTCTATAAAAGAAAAGGGTGATAAAAGTAAAGCAAGAGCAAGAAATTATATTAGTGCAACTAAAAGCTCTGCATCAATACATGAGCTTTATATGTCAAATATTTCATGAAATAAAACGATTTTATACACAAATACACAAAATCACATTTAACACCCTGATCACAAAGACTTGCAAAAAGTCCAAAACGCCCTGTTACATTTTCCCTGCGATATGAAAAATAAGATTCATCACAGCAAGAGCAGTTTGGATAAATTTCTACTTGCGATAAGGAAATATCAAAAGATTCTATCTCATCGCATAAAAGTCCTATCATATCAAATTTATAGGAATTATTCTCACATATCACATATTTTTCCCCAAACTCTTGTATTAATTTTAATGCTAGATTTTTATCAATCTTATAGCAACATTTGCGGATTGATGCACCAATAAATATACAAATATCCTGTGTCTTTACCCCATAATCACGCATAAAAAGCATAAGTGCATGTGTGAGAATCTTAGAGCACACACCAAGCCTACCTGCATGCAAGACTGCAAATACATTCTGTGATTTTGCATAGACTAAAATCGGATTGTAATCTGCTACCATACTCATAAGCGCAACGCGTGGGTTATCACAGATTAGTTCATCACCATCACCTATGAGAATTTCATCGCATTGGTTTAGTAGCAAAGTGTTTTCATGTTTTTTTTGTAGTTTCATTAAGGCTATGCCGACTAGATTCTAAAAAACCTATAAATACTTTTTAATATCCAAAATCCCCTTTAACATAACCCCCCCCCCTATATTATCTTTTTTCATCAAAGGCACTCATCTCTGTATCACTTGCTACCTCTGCGTTTGCCTGTGTGTTTTGTGCGGTATTCATCACTAGCTTACATTTTGAAAAGGTAGGCTGCATGACTTTTACCTGCATAACCCTTGTATTTATTGCTCCATTATTTGCATATAAGACTTTATTACTCATTGCAGAGCCATTATTTGTAGCCATATTATTCATATTTTGATTTATACCTGCAAGATAGCCATTTAACTCTTGGTGCTGATTTGCCATACCTGCCATTTGCACGAAATCATTTTTAGGATTATGCTGTATGACAATCTCTAGCAATTTATCATCATTAATATAGTTTTTTAGCTCATTATAGCTACTTGGATCTTCTTTGGTAAATTTGACTTTGACTTCGCCATTTTCTACAATCGTTACCCAATACAGCGGCTGATTCCCCTCCGCAAAAGTAAAGTAGATTCTCTTATCCGTGCGATTATCAGTAATGCTTCCAGCAGAAATAAGTGTGTAGTATTTATTGAGTTCAAAATCTCCGGGTTTGCCACTGCCACCGTTGCTAGATTCAGCTTTGATACTGCTATCTAGTTTTACTTCAATGCGTGTGCCATCACCCAAAGTAAGATTTTTCCCTGTGTTTTGCACCACTCCATTTGAACCCATAGTGTTGCCCTCTAGCTTCAAAGCGTGGAATCTATCATCATTTGTCCCCGCTTGTGCGGCTAGTTGTGCGGGATCAGATTCTGAATATGCTTGATTTGTAGGGTTTGTAGCATTTTCGCTTGTAATATCTCTTGAGTTCGCACTATTACTTGCCATATTTGATATAGGCTTACTATTTGTGATAGGTTTGCCCACATTCTCTAAAGTCAAGCTTTGCGAGATAGAGAGATTTGCATTGATAGGGGAAGTTATATGATTTGTCTTTGCCATATCGTGCTTTAAGATTCCAAAGTGGATTCTAGAAGTATCATCAGTTGTTAAGCTCGTATTGCCATTATTCGTGTTTGTATCAAAGCCTTGGCGGTTCATATCCCAAACATTCACATAGACATTGCTACCATTTTTTGCGTCAATATCAAAGTTCTTTTGCTGACTTTGTGTGCTGCTTTGCTTTGTTAAAGATTTTCATTTACTTTTTCTAAATCAAGGGCAATATATACATTACTGCCCTTATCTGCTTTTAGCTTTTTAATCTCTAGCTTTGAGCCTATCTCTGTTTGAATCTTAGTTTCGCCACCTTTATCAATTTTCAAAGCATTGCTATTTTCTGTCTTAAAAGTTGAGTTATCAGCTATATAGAGATTATGTTTTATTCCCTCTGTGCCTTTAAGCGTTACATTTGCAGAATCTTGTAGCCATACATTTTCGCCGTAGAATCTATCATTACCAAGTGTTCCGCCCTTAAATACAAAATTTGTAACGTTAAATTGCGTTTTGTCTTTTATGTCAAATGTTATGCTATTTAAACTATCCGCAATGATTGTGCCAACATTAAGGGCGGTATTATCCCCATCAAGTTTAATGCTGTTAAAAGTATCCTTAAGCGTTAAGATTCCACCCTCTGCGATATTGAGACTAGCACCACCTTTTAGATCTACATTAGCGGTAATATTACTAAGATTAGAATCTATTTTAGAGCCATCACTTGCTGTGATTGCCCCTTTATATTGTGAAGCTTGTAAAGCTTTGCCAAAAGCTTCAGAATCTTTTGTGAGAGATTCTTTAGCGTGGGCAGTCAGCGTGATATGGCTTTTTCCTTTGGCGTCAATATTAAACTCTTGTTCTTTACCGCCTAATTCAAAGTTTAATGCCACGCTTGAAGAATTAGATTCTAACTTCTTGCCACTACCCAAAAAGCTAGAATCTTTATCTACATTGACATTGAGTTGTAAATTTGTCGCTTTGAGATTAGATTCTATCTTGCCTCCAGTTGTTAGCACGATATTGCTAATCTCACCATTCATAGATTCATCAGCAAAGCAATCTACACCGCTTTTAGAATCTCCACTGCATTTTGTCTCTAGTCCATAAGCTTTTGTGCCGTTTAGATCAATGCCTTGCGTGGTTTTTAAAGTCGCTTCATGTATAACTTCTTTTCTCTCGCCCTCTACTCTACCTCTTGTCCAAGCCCCTGTTGTTTCTTTGAATCCATTGACAATGATTAGGGTGTTATCTTGGCTTTGTGAAGTGATTTTGTCGCTTACTTCAAGCTTTGAGTTTTTACCCTCTACTAAGATAGAGTTTTTAAGGCTAGATTTCTGTATATCTTTTGTTGTAGTCGTGCCATTTTTCGTATCTTTTAGTGTGATAGATTTTAGGCTTAGGCTAGATTCATTCATTACGCCGACATTGCCGGTGATTGCTGTGCTTGTGCCTGTGATTTTTTGAGTTATCTTTTACGAAAATATCATAGTTTTGCGGTTTAGTAAATCCCATAGAATCTAAACTGCTTAAATCAAATGTAGAGCTTCAAAGCCTAGAGATTCTGTAACGCTTAGTTTGCCATTGCCGTTTGTTCCGCCATTGTTTCCAGTAATAATATTATTGTCGTTGCCATTCCCTTTTAAGCCTTTAAAGATAAGATTCTTAACTTCAGCGGTGCTGTTTTGATCTATTGTTAGAATCGCACCGCTTGTATGTGTTTCCCTATCAAGTGTTAAAAAGTCGGCTTTTAAACTCGCATTATTTTTTAAAGTAAGCTTGGCGTTAAGTCATAAATGCTTGAGTTGATTTTCGTGCCGTCCGCTTCAATACTGCCTTTAAAGTGGATTGTTTGATTTGCGATTTTCTGCGTTTCTTCTTTTAGTTTTTGGCTCTCTACTTGCTGTTGATACTCAAAGCCATTGCCTGTGGTGTTCTCCCCGTCCTTCTTATCAATATAATGCTCTATATCCCCGCCAAAGTTAATCGCCGAGCCAGAATCTGCCTTGATTTTACCCTCCAAAGTCGCCTCACGCCCTATGTCAAGCCGAGAGCTTTGCAAATCAATCGTGCCGATTTTAAACACTCTATGATCCCAGTCGGGCTGCTCTAATGTGCTAGGGCGACTTAGATCCATCCAGTCGGGCAAGGTAACACCTTCCGAGTTCTTAACGAGATCTAGAAGACTCTTTTTTTGATTACCGACAGTTACCAGTTCGTCTCTAATGTAGGCGTGAGTTGTGGGATGTCCTTGCAAAACGACTTTACCATCTGTTGCTTCTAAACCTTTGACATTGACATTACCATCAAAGATTAGTGCAGCCTTGTCTTTATCATCAATATTCTTGCTATCATCACCTTTGTAAATCAAGCCAATATTGTTATTTTCACTTGAATTATCTTTTTTAGAATCTGTGCTTTGTCCAAAACTCGCGTGGATAATGGTATCAGCCTTGTCTTGCGTTTTGTTTTTACTCTCATCATAGCCCTTACCTTCAATCACCATATAGCTTGTATCTGTTTTATCGGTATTAATGATATTTGCACGAGAATCATTGCTTGATATGGTATTAAGCGTTAAGCTATTGCCCTTTAAGTCCAAATTCCCACCGCCATTGCCAAAGTAGATTCCCAAACTATCCTTATTCTCTTGTGCTAGTATAAAATGATGTTTAAATCTAGAATCTAGCTGTGAATTATCTTTCACCGCTCCAAAGGCTTGTGCTTTGCCCTTTACTAACTCTAAAGTCCCACGCCCACTTGTGAGATATACACCATTGAGAGCTCGAGTAGCAGTATCAAAAATGACTTTCCCCTCACCTACGCGTAAATAGCCGTATTTACCATCAGTCACGGAGTTTGGGCTATATTCAGTCTTTATGACTAGTGTGCCTTTACCGACTTTATGTAAGGCGTCATTTACGCCCGTTTTATCTTTAATAAATCCCAGCCCCACTCTACCTTTACCTTTTCGTCAATATCAAGCCCCGCACCATCAAAGCCAAATATACCGCCATTGGCTTGACTATTGCTGTTAGCACTGCCGCTTGTAACTTTATATATGGTTTCGCCTTGCCCCTCTTTTGCTTTAAATACAAAGCCGCCGATATTTCCGCTATCTGCCAGTCGTATATTTTCCTTTGCTGTAAGATTCCCACCACAACTAAAGACTATGTCTTTATCGTTTTGTTTGCCCGTCCATCGTCCATTTTGAAAGCCATTGCTTTCATAAGTCCATGAATTCCCCCCTAAATCCAAAGCCTGTTCATGTTCCTTTTTAAACTTCTCAAAATCTGCTTTAGTCGCTATCGCCACACCAGCATATCCAGCACCCAATAAGTCCGCTGATGAAGTGACGCCAAAAACTTGCCATTTTTTCTCTTTTTGATTATAAATATAAAATGCTGAACCACTATCACCGGGGGTTATGCCGTTATACCATGTTAAATCCGTGCGTTGTGCTGCTTTAAGTCCCCAAGCACCCGTTACCTTTGATTGTGCGTAAATAATCTCATCAAATTTTATTGCTCCAAAGCTCCCTCCACGAAGTCCTGTGCCACCGAAAATACCAGCCTTATCAAAGCCTTCTCCATCTTGGTGAGCACCATCTCTAAGGCTTAAACGCCCTTGTCCTGCTTGAAAAATATAATATGTGCCATCGCTATTTTGATAATCTTCTAATGCTTTTTTAAGGTTTCTAGATTCTTTTTTTCTTGTTCAGGTGATAGCTTATTGCCTCCACTTGTTTCTGGCAGTTTAGCATCAACAACTCAGTTTCACCCTCTACAATATACTTATTAAAACGCAAGAATTTTACATCAAGCCCATTATTGCTATATTCCTTAGGTCTACCATAGTAGCTATTTCCCCATTTGAGTTGTCCCTCTCCATTTAGTGTATTTGGATCAGTTATTTGTTTCACATGTGTAGCCGTGATGGCAAAATTCCGCCCTAGTGCAGTAGAATTTCCATTATTACTGCGTGCGGATTGATCGATTATGGGTGATTGGAAATCAACGGACACACCCGGTGCTTTACTTGAGTGTAGGATCACATTTTGTGCCCCTGCGCTGAATACGCCTTTATTTTGTCCAAAATCCAAAAAATCACGATAGAAAAAATGCTCATTGCGAATATCTTGTGCTTTTAGACTAGTCATCACGCCTAAATAACCAGCAAGGGCTACTGCGATCCACTTTTTCTTCTGCAACATGTGTGTCCTTTTGGTATGATTTTGGTTAAATAAATATGAAAATTATGCGATAATAGCATGTTTTGTGCCATGTTTGTTTAACAAAAAAAAAAAAACGATTTTATGCAGAATCATGCCCTACTTTACGATAAAACTTTGTGTTAATGGTTGTTATTTTATTTTGAGATTTTAGGACGAAAAGTTTTGAAATTTAGTCAAGCAAAAATTTTTCGCCATGCCAAATATGACAAAACAGACTCTTTTGTTAGTTGCTTTAAAAGGTAGCGAAGATCTAAGTTTCTAGATTTCAAAGTAAAAGATTAACATACTTTGCATAGCATAAAACTTTTTATGTTTAAGTTTAATAGAGTAAGGTATATTACCAATTATTTTGATTATACTAATACGAAAGGAATAGCATGCTTGGTTTTAATGACTTATTGAATCTATTTAGCACAGACATAGATTGGAATACATATAAAGCCGCAGTGTTTCGCTACTCACATGGTTTTTGCTATTTTCATGCGATAGAGAGATTGCCAAAGATAGACGCACAAAAGCTAATAGGCGTGAGAGAAAATTATGAGTTATTAGAAAATAATACAAGAAATTTCTGTGAAAATAGCCCTGCTGCAAATGCACTTTTATGGGGTGCAAGGGGCTGTGGTAAAAGCTCTATTGTAAAAGCGGTATGCTATGAATACGCAAATAAATATCCAAATCTTCGTGTGCTTGAGATTGAGAGTAAAGATATTGCGATTTTGCCGCTTTTATTTGATTGTATGCGTTTGCTTAGAGAATATAAATTCATTGTATTTTGCGATGACTTGACTTTTAATGCAAATACTTCCACATATCATGGGTTAAAAAGCACACTTGATGGTTCTATGGAGCAACAAGCAGAAAATATACTCATATATGCTACTTCAAATCTGCGGCATTTAATGCCAGAAAAGGCGGATTTAAACATGCTGCATACACAAGATTCTATACATGAAGTTCTTGCTTTAAGCGATAGATTCCCATTGCAGATTGGCTTTTATGACAATGGGCAAAAAGAGTATTTAGAGATATTAGAGCATTTAATAAGGCAGGACAATCAAGCCCTATCAAAAGAGACACTCGCATATATCATGCACGAAATCAAGCAAGATTCTCTAAACTTTGCTACAAAAATTGGCAATAGAAATCCACGCACAGCAAAAAGCTACTATGCCCTAAATCATGCTAGAATCCTAAATCTCATAAAGACTAAGAATAGCTAATAAGATAAAGGGAAGGTATGCAAAAAGATTTTTTTACAAGTCAAAATAGTAAGCTTTTCTGCAACACAGGATTACATTTTGTGCTAACAAATCGCTATCATGGCGTAAGTAACGCCCCATATAATAATCTCAATCTCGCCTATCATGTCGGTGATAACTTAGAATCTGTAAAGAAAAATCAAGCATATATCATGCAAAAATACTATGAAAATAAAACACTTTTATATCTTAATCAAATCCATTCTAATACCATTTTTACTATACGAGAAAATAAAAGTGTTTTAGATTCTACACCTTTATGGGTGGGTGCAGGGTTTGGGGTGCATTTTAACAAGAAATTAGATTCTGTAACAAAATATCATGTTGAGCAAAGCAAGGTATCTAATATAGAATCTAAAAAAAAAAGATATTTCGTGCTTACGCACTCAATATGACAATTTATAGTTTTTAGATTCTAAAGTTGTTTATTATTGTGAGACATGACACTGATTTGTTTGGAATGATGGTAAAAACATCAGATGTTTTTCTTTACGCTATCAAGCTTTGAAGTTCCATTCAGGCCGGAGTTAAATTTTTGAAGCTGTATTCCATAGATGCTGTTGCAGAGGCTTGGTAGTCGGTTGCAACCTTAATTATTACATTATTATAACACCAATTATTGACACAAGGGGTTAAGGCATATTTATTTGCAACAAGCAATATTTTAATATATTAGTTTTATATAAATCCCTTGCCGCAGCGACCAACATTTTGCAGAGAAAAGTTTAGAGATTCGCTATATAATTCATCATGAATAAAAACTTTTTGTGCTTGTAAAATCAAAGTGGAACAAGTTTGGCTAAACTGCAAAATATCCTTAAAATCACAGAAAAATGCGACCTTCACACCATCAACACATGGAGGATAGTTTTTTGCAATCTCTATCATTGGAATCTTGTAGGTTGATGCCTCACTTATATTATAAGGCAATTCTGTGCTTGTTTGCTGCATAGATTCTAAAAAGTCTGGTTGCACCGTGCATATTGTCGCCTTTTTTGTGAGTTTTGCATTCAGCAAAGTATCTTTCATATCGTCATTACTCTTATTCATAATACTAATGCCAAATATCATAGGTGTAGCACAAAGTGGTGCAAAAAAGCTAAATGGTGCAAGGTTTATTATATCGGCGTTACTCTTTGTGCTTATCCATGCAATGGGTCGTGGTGTGATAGAATTGCTTAGAATCTTATAGTTTGCAAGGGGTGTTGAGGTGGAAATATCAAGCAACATTATAATCCTTATATGGCGAGTTTATGATAAGTAGATTATGAGATAATTCCGCACAAGTGTAGCAAAAAACTAGCTATTTTTCAACTCTTCTTTGAGATAGAAATATAGCTAGTTAGTAAAGAATCTTTACAGGCAAGTTTGGTTTAGAATCTTATGTTGTAAAATTTAGACTAACAGATTCTAATGCGCAACAGCTTCACTTATGCCAATACCAGTTTGAGCTCTAAAGTCTTGTGCTTTAAAGCCTTGCTTATCAATGATTGACCTCTCGCTAGAATCTAACTTAGAGATAATAATGATTGATAAAAATGCGATAGGCATACTAAAGATAGCAGGGTGCTTATATGGGAAAATTGCCTCTTCAAAATGCAAGACATCAACCCATACGCTAGGGCTAAATAGCACGAGTAATAACACTGATAAAAGCCCGATTAAACCACCATAAAGCACACCATTTGTTGTGAGATTTTTCCAATAAATGCAAAGCAAGATAATAGGAAAATTCACACTTGCAGCAATAGCAAACGCAAGTCCAACTGTAAAGGCTACATTTTGCCCTTGAAACACAATCCCAAGCAATATAGCCAATACGCCAAGTCCAATAGTCGAAGCTTTTGTAACGCGCATTTCAAGCTTTGGATCGCATTTACCATCTTTTATAACATTTACAAATAAGTCATGGCTAATCGCACTTGCCCCAGAGATAGCAAGTCCTGCTACAACTGCTAGAATCGTAGCAAATGCCACCGCTGAAATGAAGCCATAAAGCACATTTCCACCTAGCACTTTAGACAATGCGACAGCCTCCATGTTTGGTGCAACACTGAATTTACCATCGACGATAAACTCTGGATTCCCTATCAATAAGGCAATAGCCCCAAACCCAATGATAAAGGTGAGTATATAAAAATAGCCTATAAGTCCGGTAGCAAAGAAGACTGACTTTCTTGCTTCTTTCGCGTCTTTAACCGTGAAAAACCGCATAAGAATATGTGGTAATCCGGCAGTCCCAAACATTAATGCTAAACCAAGAGAGATAGCAGATACTGGATCGGGCAGAAATGTCCCGGGCGACATTATGGCTTCACCTTTTGCATGATTTTGTATTGCCATTTCAAAATAATGCTGCAAGTTAAAGCCAGTAAGATACAAAACCATAATAGCCATAAAACTTGCACCACCAAGTAACAAACATGCTTTAATGATTTGCACCCATGTTGTAGCGTGCATTCCCCCAAAGGTAACATAGCATATCATTAAGATTCCAACTAATATTACAGCTGTGCTATAAGGCAGACCAAAAAGCACTTGTATAAGCCCACCAGCCCCTACCATTTGAGCGATTAAGTAGAATACGATAACGCTTAAAGCAGAGATTGCAGAGATTGTTCTCACTTTTTTAGATTCCAAACGATAGGCGATAATATCTGCGAAAGTGTATTTACCAAGATTTCTAAACTTTTCAGCGATTAAAAATAACACAATAGGCCAACCAACTAAGAATCCAATAGAATAAATCAATCCATCAAAGCCATTCACAAACACAAGTCCAACAATACCTAAAAAGCTTGCTGCACTCATATAATCACCAGCGATTGCAATGCCATTTTGCATACCGGTGATATTACCACCAGCAGTATAAAAAGATTGTGCTGATTGTGATTTTTTGCTTGAATAATAAGTAATGCCAAGCGTTGCTATTACAAACGCTATAAACATGCTTATAGCAATGTAGTTTATTGGGGCTTTTTCTACATTGCCCACATCAATACCTGCTGCTAAACATTGCATAAACAAACCATAGCTAAATATGATTCCAAATAAAATGCCTTTTTTTCTCATAACTTTCTCCTTATTAAAAGCTGCTTTGCTTTATATAGCTAGATTCTGTGTGTCTTTCATCGCTTTTATTGCGATTAGATTCTGTATTGGAACTTAGAATCTAAGATTTATAGAATCTAGTTTTTGTTTCTTGCTTTGTGCTTTTATCATATTTAGATAGGCGAAATATCTTTATTAAATTCTTAAGTTTTTAAATATTTCACTGCATTCAACATAACAATTACTAGAATCTAGATTTCTGTCATTTTGAGTGCGTAAGCACGAAAAATCTCTTTTAGATTCTATGCTAGATATTTCGCTACGCTCAATATGACAATTTGTTATAGAATCTAAACCCTTGTAAAATGCACCTTAACCCTGCACCCACCCATAAAGGCGAGAATCTAGAATCTATCTTGCAATTAATCTCTAGATACTAGAATCTAAAGCACAAAATCTAAACTCCATAACACAACTATTTCTCATTTTGCATTTCTTTAACCAAACCTACACGATCCATCTCTTCTAGCACCTCAGCTTGCTCTTTATCAAAATATTTATTCGCAAATAGCGTATAAACCCCTGTGCTTACAATCGATAGCACAATAATAAACACACCTAAAATAATGCCTAAACTAATCGCACTAGGACCTAACCTATATCCAAGAATTTCTGGGAAAAATCCAACACTAGCAATAAATGCGTAATAACAAACAAGAATAATCAAAGAAAGATAGAGCGAAAACTTATTGCGAAATGACACAAATTTATAGAATCTCGCTCCCACTTCCTCTTTTGAAGCGACTGCCTTACCCATGCTAACTCCTTATATCACAGAATATTTACTTTCACAACTAGATATGTAAGTAAATGTATTTATAATGTAACATAAAAAGCAAAAAAAATTACAAAAATAATTGCTACATTACTTTTTTTATAATAAACACGGAATTATATTTTGCAATAAAAGGATTCTGCGATGCCCTAAATCATAAAATTATGTTACTTTTTAACACATAATATTGCAAAGAACTATCTAAAAACAGCTATTTTTTTGCAAAAAACAAGAGATATGGGAGACATAGCTAAAAATGTAACTTTTTTACAATGTTAAAAGATTTTTTGCGTTTGTGTATCACATATAAACTTAAAGTTATAAACAAGTGTTAATAAAGATAAAATAAGTGAAATATGACTTTATACTAAAATCTAGAATAAATAAAGCATTTAAAGATTCTATAACAATCATATAGAATCTTTTGAGAGAAAATATGAGTTAATAAGATATTGTGTCTAATATCCTACATAACTTCATTTAAAGCAAGTGTTTAAAAAGTTAGCCTTACTTATGCTTATGCGGCATTGCATGTGGCATACCGCCATTACCACCGATATGTCCTATCTTGCCATGAGAATCAATATTATATGCTTGACCAAAGCCTTTTACAAAGCGACCTTCTTTAAAAGAGATTTTTACTAAATGAAAATCTTGCATAGCACGAACTTGGGCTACACCACCACCTTTTCCTACTCGAGATTCAAAGCTATCATACACTTTGTCAAATAGGCTATCTCTAGGCATAAACTCTACGCTTACATCATAAGTCAAACGCTTTCTTGCTAAAATGCTTTTTGTTTTACTCTCATCTTCTATAAACATAACTTGGACTGCATTAGGATTTGTGCGTAAATTTTGACAATGTGCTGCGACTTCACTCACATATAAATAATACTCTCCATCATATCTTAGTAGCGGCGAGTAGCTAATATGCGGTTTATTATCCTTTGATAGTGAAGTGAGTAAAATCGTATTAAACTCTTCTTTAAAAGATTCTATCTCATCAGCAACCTGATCGTCTTTTTTGCTGATTGCCATGCAAAGTTTGATGATAGCATCTTTATAGTCTTTCTCTTCAGTTTTCGCAGGAAATGGTGCAAAGACTTCTTTGCCATCTGCTTGTATTTTCATGCCATCTTCATTCACCCCGCTTAGTGTTGCCACCTTTACCTCAAAGCCACCATAAAGCTTTACTAAGCCCTGCAACTCCGCTGAATGATGATTATTCATATGCTCTATAATACTTGTAACACTCATGTAAATCTCCTAAAATTTAAAATATTTACATAGTAACACAAGAATAAATAAAAATAATAAATATTTTTATTTTGTATTGCATAAAAAATCTATAGCTGTGTAATGTTGCATATTAGCTCAACAGATTCTAAGATTTTGCTATATTTTATGGTGTTATGCTTTACAAATTTAGCATTAAATGCTAGAATGTCAGCTTTTATTTTATCAAAAAGGACATTTATGTTAGAAGGCAAACTTAGAGATAGTATTGGCAAAACAAATGCGAAAGCATTGAAGCGAGATGGTTATCTAGTTGCTAATATCTATGGTAAAGGCAAGGAAAATATACATTGTGCGTTTAAGCGAAACGACTTTATTAAGTATATGCGCGCAAAACAAACACTTATTTTTCCTGTTAAAATCGATGGAAATGTATATGATGTTGTTGTGCAAGAATATCAAAAAGACCCAGTAACAAGTGATATTTTACATGTGGATATGATGTTTGCAACAAAGGGTTGTGTGGCAAAATATAAAGTGCCAGTGAAAGTTACAGGCTCACCTATTGGCTTGAAAAATAAAGGTGTGCTTGTATTCTCACGAAAAAGAGTAGCGGTAAAATGTGATGCGGCGGTTTTACCAAATGATTATACACTTGATGTAGGCAGTCTTGATGTTGGACATGCGATCCTTGTGCGTGATTTACCAGAGATTGCTGGTGTTAGCGTGATTGAGAAGCCATCAGTTGCTATTGTTGGTGTAATTAAAGCTAAGTAATAGAATCTTATCTAATATACGTTCTTACCTTACATATAGTAAGGCCCTCTCTTTACTATTGTAGTTTGCATTTATGTGATTACAACCTGTAAGCAAGTGCAAGCACAGCTATATCTCTTTTTAACTTGTTTGTTAGTCATCGCTTTAGAATCTAAAACGCAATCTTGTATGTCTTTATAATATTAAGATTTGACAAAGTTTGTGTATAATCTCTAGTATTTTTAAAACAAGATCCAATATGCAAGGTTTTAGCATGATAAAAAACATTGTAATGTTATTTTTTCTTATTCTAGGAGCACAAATAATGCAGGCAAACACACTTTCTCATCTCACAATCAATAATATCAAGATTCCAGTCATTAGCGAACAATCAAGTGTTATACCAACCGGACATGTAGAAGTGATTTTCATTGGTGGTGGAAATATGTTTAATCCACCAAAAAAGCCTTTAGCAAGAGTAGCAAGTGCTGTGTTAAATCGTGGCACAAAAACGCTTGGCAATGTGAAATTTGCGGAACTGCTTGAAAGCAAGGCTCTTGATTTAGACATTGGTGTAGGTCAAGCAACTTTGACTTTTACGCTTGATTTTTTAAAAGAATATGAAGACTTTGCCTATACACAATTAGAAAGTCTTATAAAAGATCCAAACTTAACAAAAAGCACATTACAAGATGTGCAAACAAAGCTTCACGCAGCCCTTATGAGTAAAAGTAGTGATTTTGACTATCAGGCTACTTTGTTGCTTCAAAAAGGTATTTTTGCAAAGACGCCTTTAGCCTATCCAGCCCTTGGTAACACAACACAAGAAATAGATTCTGTAAGTCTAAGCGATATTAGAAACTACCTTGATAAAACGCTCACACTTGAAAATATGGTGATTGTTATCGGTGGTGATTTAGACATAAAAAATAGCCTTGCAAAACTTCAAAAAGTGTTCTCACATTTACCGCAAGGAAAAAAGGTTAGCATACCGCAATATAAAATTAAAACTATCGCTATGAAAACCGCCAAAAAAGACACACAACAAGCCTATATTTACTTCGCAAGCCCTCTAAATATCCAAAGCATAAAAGATGATGGTTATAAGGCACAAGTCGCTGGATTTATACTGGGAAGTTCTGGCTTTGGCAGTCGTTTAATGGAAGAAATCAGGGTAAAAAGAGGACTTGCATATTCTGCTTACATGCGTCCAAACATTACGCGAACTAGCACTTATTTTGCAGGTTATATGCAAACAGCACTTGATAAACAAGATGAAGCGATTGCTCTAACACAGCAAATCCTAAAAGATTTTGTCGCAAAAGGGGTTACCCAAAAAGAGTTAGATTCTGCAAAGCAGTTTATACTCGGCAATAAACCATTGCAGGAAGAAACGCTAGGGCAGAGACTAAATGCAAAATTTATGAATTATTATAATGGTTTGCCCCTAGATTATAGAGAAGAATTTTTACAGAAAATTGCTTCGCTTGATTTAGAGACTCTGAATGAATTTATCCGCACACATGCAGAGATTGCAAATCTAAGCTTTGCCGTGATTACAAAATAGGATAAAATTACTCTGTTGTGAATAGTAGAATTCTTACCCAATCCATAGGTAATTTATATGCATTGTAGAGTGTGTATGGGGTTTATTAATGCCACTTTTATTTGGATAGAATCCTTGCAAGGTTACGTATCTGTCGTTACGCCGTTTTGCGTGATTTATAGAAACCAGATAGATTTCATGTATTTACAATAAGATTAAATCATTAAAAATACCAAAATCATAAAACAATAAACTGAAGTTAGGCAATACATTAAATACTAATTTTACCTGATTATATTAAAAGCATAATATTGTGTATATTTTACACAACACATAAAATCTAAAATTACAAAATGCGATGATATGAGATTGTGCTACAAACGATTATGGATTTTCCTAGCTAGACTCTAAAAATTCATATCGCATTTTATTCTCAAAATTTCTTTAGAAACCAATGAAATTAAAATTAAATTTTAAATAAAATTTATAAGTAAAATAAAGGAGTTTTAATTCAAAATAAACTAAGATACAAGCAAGTTTAAACTAAGATATTTCTCTCGCCTTTGCTGTTTGGTGGGGAGAGAAAGCCCTCTTTTTCTAGTGCTTCTACAAGTGATGCGGATTTATTATAACCAATGCCTAGCTTTCTTTGTAGATAGCTAATAGAGGTTTTATTATCTTGCATCATAACTTCTTTTGCCTTATCTAGCAAACTGCCATCACCGCTAAATTTATCACCAGAAACTGCCCCGGGCTTTGTCTCACTAAGGAAGCTTTCATCATATTGTGGCTCTCTTTGTGCCTTGATAAAATCTACGATATGCTCTACTTCTTGCTCACTCACCCATGGGGCATGGATACGCATTAGCCCATTTGTGGTTGTGAAAAGTCCATCGCCATTGCCTAGCAAGTCTTCAGCACCCATTTCATCTAATATCACTTTAGAATCAATGCGACTACCGACACGATAGCTAATGCGTGAGGGAAGATTTGCCTTAATGTGTCCAGTGATGACATTTACGCTACTTCTTTGCGTAGCAATGATTAAGTGCATACCAGCTGCCCTTCCCATCTGTGCGATTCTTGCGATAAAGGCTTCTGCTTCCTTGCCACCTGTAATCATTAGGTCTGCTAACTCATCGATTATGATTACAAAATTTGGCATTTTAATACTTACTTTTTCATTGTATGAAGCAATATTTTTGACTTTAATCTGTGAGAATAGCTCGTAGCGTTTATCCATTTCAATCGTTGCGACTTGCAGGGCTTTTATGGCTTTATTTGGGGCATTTATGATAGGTGTGATTAGGTGTGGCAAATCTTCATAAGGAGCAAACTCTACTTGTTTTGGGTCAATCATCATAAGCTTTAGATTATCTGGGTCATTGCGATATAAAAGTGAAAGGATAATCGCATTTACCCCGACTGACTTACCGCTACCTGTGGTCCCTGCGACAAGTAAATGGGGTAGTTTTGCTAGATTTGCTACAATTGGCGTGCCGCTAATGTCCTTGCCTAAAGCAATGGTTAGTGGGTCTTTAGAATCTAAAAAGGCTTGTGAGTGCAAAATCTCTCGCAGATAAATCGTCTCTACCTTGCTATTTGGGATTTGGATACCGATGACATCTTTGCCGGGTATTGGGGCTTGGATTCTAATGCTTTTTGCTTTTAGAATCCTTGCTAAATCGTTTTTGTGGCTTAGGATTTTTGAGACTTTTACATGGGTTTCTGGGCGAAACTCAAAGGTCGTTACAACCGGTCCTGTAAGCGTGGCGATAATATCACCGCGAATTTTGTGTGCGTTAAAGATTTGCAGCATTTTATCAATTTTAGAATCTAGCTCAATATCTTGTATGCTATCTTGGGCGATTGGCTCTTGGAGTAGCTTTAGCGGTGGGAGTATGAAAGGTGGCAGATTTGTGCTTTGTGCGAGATGTGCTATATTTGTATCATGATTTGCGATGAGAATGCTATTTTCCTGTCTTGCCTCTTCTTTTTTCTGTGCGATTTGCCTTATAATCATATCTTCTCTATTTTCATTATCGCTTGATTTTGTGATTTGTGTTGTTTTAGATTCTATATGTGGCGATGAATCTTTGATTGTAAAAGAATGCGTTAAGTCTTTTGTTTGTGTAGATATATTGTTCTGTATTATGTCTTTATGTGTGATTGTGCGACTTGTTTGCGTATCATCATAGAGTTTTATTTTTATTGGTTGTGTGGTGGGGTTTGTATGTGTAGATTCTATATTATTTGATTGTGCTAGATTGTGTTGTGTTGTGTTGTTTTCTATTTCGTTAGATTGTGTGTTATTTGGTTGTGCTAGATTAGATTCTGTGTTATGAAATTGTTGGTTATTAGATTCTATTGTGCCAGATTCTACATTTGGCTTTATTGTGCTTGTTTGTGTATGTGCTGTGCTATCAAAGATATAATTCATAGGTTGTGCTTGAGAGTGCGTTGGTATGCCTGTGAAGTAATTTGTCGGGTTTGTGTGTGTTGGAAAATGTGAATGTGTCATTTGTGGTGTGTATGTATTGATTGTAATGTTTTGTTGTGCTGGTGTTATTTCCTGTGTGATGTTGCTGCCTGTGTGATGTTGCTCTAAATCCTGCATGGTGCTTTGTTGTAAATAATCTTTATTTTTTAGCTCTTTTGTGAGATTAGAATCTGTAAGGCTAGATTCTATATTTTCTACATGTTCTGTATTCTCTTGTGTAATCTCTTTTATCTCAAAATCCTGTGTATGCTGTGTTTGGATATTAGATTCTATTTGAGTAGTTTCTATTAATATGGAATCTTGTGGGATAGATTCTGCCTGTTTAGATTCTATGCTAGAGTTTGTCTTAAGCGAATCTATGGAATCTGTATGGCTAGATTCTATTTGATTAAGGTTTGATACATTGGATTCTGTTGGTATAGAATCTATGTGAATAGTGTCTGATTTGTTGGAGTTTAGCATATTAGATTCTGTTGATATAGAATCAGTCTGTTTAGAATCTATTTGGCTAGATTGCGAGAGGCTTTGTGCGTGTGCTTCAAGCGACTCTAATGGCTCAATAAAAATTTCTTTTATCTCTTCTCTTATATCATCTTGTAAAGTATGATTAGATTCTGTAGAATCTGGTGAATGCGTGGATTCTTGCGGGATAGATTCTATAATTATAGAATCCTGTGAGTTGTTGATACTAGAATCTTTGCTTATAGAATCTTGTATATTAAAATCCCCACGAAATTCGTCTCTAAAATCATTTATAGAATCTTCGCTAATATACTGAATAGAGTCTTCATTGGAATCTAGCAATGGCGGGATTATTATCGTGGTGGTTTCTGTATAGTCTATATTGTTTTGGGTAGATTCTAAAGGTGTTATAAAAGGGCTATCTTGTAGATTATTTGTTTCTGGTATATCTTGTTGTAAAACTAGCTTACTTGGTTGTGAATCTAATGTGTTTTGTTGTAAAGTCTGTGTATTTAAATCATATTGCTGTGAAGTGTAATCTATATGTTGCGACTCTAAAGTCTGTGCTACATTGAGATGAGATTCTGTAATTTGTGTTTGATTAAGATTTGTAATCTCTTGTGTAGTTTGGTTAAAGCCTGTGCTATTAGGCTGACTTAGCGTTGTTGTGCTTTCATTAATACTAGGATTTGTAGTTTTGTATTCTTTCTGTGTGAAGCTCATGTCAAGCGTTTTGTAGTTTGCTTGTGCTGGCATTTGCTCTATTTTTGGCGTGTTAATCGCTTGGATTTTTATCGTTTTTTTTTGCTTGGTGTGTTGTTGATTTGGATTTATTTCTAGCTTTGGCGTGTTTAAATGAGTATAGGTGCTATCCTTTATTTCTGGCTCTTTTATGCGTATAGTAGGGGATTCTTGTGTGATGGTTTTTGGTTGCATTTGGGCTATATTATCTTCCTTAGAAGATTCTAAAACTTTTGGTGTAGTGGGTATCGCATTATCTCGTATTGTAACCCCCTCTTTTATACTAAAAGTCTCTGTTTTTGGCTGCTCTCTTTCTTGTGTCTTTGGTTTGATTAGATTTGTAGTTTTTACCTCTCGTGGTGGTATATCTGTGGTTTGCCAGTCATCTATTGTAGGTATTATCTTTGGAGGTTGAGTTTTTGCAAAGCTTTCAAGCGGATTTGCTTCACTCATTTCTTGCTTCAGTCTAAAAGTCATTGGAGAATCTGTGTGAAATGCTTGTTGGTCCTTTTGCTTTGGATAGAGATTTGCTTTTTGGAATCGCCTTAGAAGTTCTTCATCATTATTTTTCATTTGTGTGCGTGGTGTGTGTGTGATAGGTGAGATATTGCTATCATCGTATTGCTGATATGAGAGTGTTTGTGTCGTATTTATGTTGTTGCTAGGTTTTACTTGAATGCTAAACTCTTTAGAATCTTGTGGTGCTTCTTGTTTGTTTGTTGTTTGTGTGTTGCTAGATTGCATATCTTTGTTGTGTGCTAGATTCTCATTTTTTGCTAGATTTTGCATATTTGTATCTGTGTAACCATTGTTAGTATTTGTGCGTGGATATTCATCAAGGGCAGTCTCAAGCAATGGCTCACGATCTATATATTTACTTTTTGTCGTCGTGGCTTTCTCACTTAACTCTTGATTGACTATCTTTCTCTTTTCCCTTTGTATAGAATCTAATTTAAAATCAGTATATTTTGATTTGAGTTGCTGAAACATTCTCTTTGCAAAATTACTTGTGGCAGAATAAGCCATTTGCAAACTTCCGCCAAGATAACCTAAAATAAAAGTCGCTGTGCGTTCAGCAATAAGTAGTAATGCAGTGCTAATACAAATAAATGTAAGTATCGCAACCCCAAATAGACCAATATAGGGCGTTAGCACCTCTTGCAGATAGTTACCAAACTGACCGCTGTGAAATACAAGCGATTGCAAGAGTAATAGCCCGATAAAAAGCAATAAATACGCAAAGCTTAACTGAATCTTGCGAAAAGAATAACTTGTATCATCATGTAATCTATAAATAGGCAATAAAAGTAAAGGCAAATAAATGTAAGCAAGATAACCAAACATACCGCGATTAAAGTTTGCAAAACTATTGCCAAAGCCACCTATTTTAAAGAAACTATTTGACACTGCAGCACCGCTTAAAGCCGCATCAGGCGGAGTGTAACCAAAGATAGTTGCTAACCATAAATACAACACACAACAGCTAATGAAAACGAATATATAGATTTTTTTTATGATAAATCCTTGTTGCAACAAAATGTAATTTTTCTGTTAAAATTATAGCAATTTTTTGTCTTAAATGATTTACGATTTTTAGATTGATAAGGAGTTTTGATGCACGGAAAAATAACGCGTTATACCGCTACGACTGGTTCAGGCGTCATTATGAATGCTTCAAAAAAGATTTTTGAGCTAAAAAAAGATGGTTGGCATGATGGCAGAAATCGTCCAGCCGTTGGTATGTATGTGGAATTTAGAACAAATGATGGTGGCATTCAAGTAACCGATGCGCGTGCTTCAAAATATCAATCTTTTCCGCCTGATGCGCTTATTAGAGAGATAGACTTTTGGAAAAGCAATACTGATGAAGAGCTGCAAAATAAAGAATCTGAATTGCGCGCAAAAGAAGTGCAAAAGATTTTCGCACAAACAAATTATTTGAAATTAACCGAGATTGAAATTAATCGCAGTGTGCAAGATTGTATCAAGGAATTTTTTGGTACAGAGCTTAGAAGTGTGGAGTTTTTAAAAGAGCTTGATTTATCAACGCTAACGCCACTTATTAATTTCTCAATTAGCAAAAGATTCTTAAATAAGGCATTAGATCACCTTATCTTTTCAGATAGAAAACTCAATATTGATATGTTTGCAGAGTATCACTCAAGGCTTGGCACACTTGAATATTCTCATAACTTTTTTACAAAAAATGAGCTTAATCCAGAGAGAATCTTTGAAGAAGCATTTCTTGAATATCAGTTTAATTATAAAGGGGCAGTGCGTGCTGCAAATGGCATAAAAGAACGCATTATGCAACTTCAAAATAAAATCCGCACAACCGCACATGACCTAAAAATCCTTTATAAACGACTTGAAGCAAAAAAGGGCGATGAAAACGAGATAAAAGAAAAAATCGCAAGAATGAGGGCAAACTCCGATAAAGCGCATGAAGAGACAAAAACGCTTACAAAAGCACATGAGAATCTAGAAGGGCTATGCAAAAGTTTTGCAGAGAAAAATCTAAAAATCTTTGAAGCTGTGTTTAGAAAAACTATCAATATGCTAAGAGAAAAAACAGAAGAAGCATTAAATGTTACCGCTACACAGCTTGATAATCAGATATGGGAACTTGGCATGAAGTCAGTCTCTATACGCAATGTATTTTTCAAGCATGATATTAATGAGCCTTATTGCATGATGACTTTCTTAGGACAAACGATTAAAAAGCTTGATAAAGGAAAAATCACTGCAGCAAACGAACAGGCTATGTATAAATACTACACAAGCCATCAAAAAAACTATGTCAAAAAGTTTCTTATTTTAACAAATCAGCCAAAAGTAGAAGTCAATGTAAAAATTGACATTATGAGTCAAAGTAAAAATCATAATGTTGTGATTGCTAAAAAAGATTCACAATTTTTTGTCGCTGTAAATAAAGAGAAGTTTGAGGGTATTTATATTGATACAACAGGGTTGGATAAAACCGCCTTGCAACGCATTCTGGCTGACACTAAAGAATCCAAATATAATAAAGAGGCAAATATCTCGCTTATCACAAAAGAACAGATCGCTTCTATGAAGGAATAGAGTTTTTGGGAACGATTTGAAAGATAAAGCCCAGTCTTTTTTTTTGGCGAAGATAAGGCAAGGAGTTGCAATCTGAAAATTACGATTGTGGGTTGTTAGCTTTTATGCAAACTTTTTTATAAAAATATAGTTTCATAATATCCGGTAAATGTTGGCATCATCAAGCATATTTTGTGAGTTTATATTCCCAATTAATATCCAGATAGTATTTTAATAATGCGTATTTTTCTCCATATGAATTAAAACCTAAATGCTATATTCATAATATCTTATATCACTAAATACATGTTATAGCCCATGTTATAATGTATTTTATTTTTATATTTGGTATAACTAAAATATGATAGAATATTCTTCACATATTTTATATCACTACATTATATAAAATATATAATTTAATAACAAATATATAATTTAATAACAACTATAAAACAACATGCTACAATACAATTTTATGCTGTAATAAAAAGGAAAATTATGCAAACACTACTACTTTTTTCACACACATTTTGGAAGGATTCTAAAGCCAATAGGGTGTTATTGGAATCTGCTAAAACACTCTCAAATGTAAAGATTCATAATCTCAGTGAGACTTATAAAGATGGCGTGATAAACGCAGAATCTGAAATGGCGTTACTCAAAGATCCACAAAAATCATCTTTCAATTTCCGCTGTTTTGGTTTAGCACACCTGCACTTATGAAAGAGTGGCAAGATAGAGCTTTAACGCATATTTTACATGGTAAAGTTTCTAAAACCAATTGTTTTGCCTTTGTCTCGTCCAATGTGTTAAGTTGGTGTTTTCTTGTTATTATCTATCGCCTAAGCAATCACTTCAGCGTTAAGATTTTCCGCACCAATAAAAATCTTATCATCTCCTTTTTGTGGGCTTATTTCTAGCATTTTATAACTTCTTGTGTATCCACTTTTTGCCTTACTTTTGTTATTTTACGTCATCATCTTTTTACATGGATTATCATTAATATATACATCACATTTAATTTTTCTTTATTTTCATCTTTTTATTGAATTGGGTATTCTGCTCTGTAATAGTTTAAGTATATTTTCATGTCGTTTAGCTGTTTCAATCATTTTCTAAGAAAGATAGCAATATACAGCAATATAGTGTGTAAGCTGAATAGACACAAACGACTTAAATTATATCGAAAAAAGACTGAATTAAAATATAAGCTTATTTATGACTTTTTTAAACAATACTTATTTTAATAAGTATTGTTTAAAAAATATCTTGGCAAGATAGGTAATTATCAATTTATCATTGCTTTTACTAACATATCAAAAAATGCATTTTTAACAAAGCGCACCCCCCCCCCCCTGTAAATATGAAAACGCCAACTTTCAAACAAATTAAAATAATTTTTTAAATACATATCTACACTCCGCAGAGTTTATCTTGACTTTTTTATAAAAAATATTACAATAGCAGTAGCTTGTTATATGCATCCAATATAGGAACAGAGGCACACACAAAGGATACACATGGCACAGCCAGCTTACATAAAGATTGAAGGTTCTACTCAAGGACTTATTTCAAGTGGTGCTTCCACACCAGAAAGTATAGGGAATCGTTACCAATTAGGACACGAAGATGAAATTATGGCTCAAGAAGTCGCTCATATTGTAACCGTCCCAACAGACCCACAAAACAAAGCGGACAGCCAAGCGGACAAAGAGTGCATAAGCCATTTTCTTTTACTTGTTCATTAAATAAGGCTGTTCCACTCCTTTATAATGCTCTTACAAATGGAGAAAGATTGCCGATTGTGGAAGTTCATTGGTTTAGGACTTCTACAAGCGGAGGACAGGAGTATTACTTTACAACAAGATTAGAAGATGCCATCATTACAGATATTAATCTTGTAATGCCTAATGCGCAAGACCAAGACAATAACGACAAAACAGAACTTTTTAAAGTTTCTCTCAATTATAGAAAAGTGGTTTGGGAGCATATCGCTGCTGGAACAAGTGGGAGTGATGATTGGATAGAGACAAGGGTCTAGCCCCATTGTTTTTATGTGTTTGCGAGGGATTGCTTTTAGTTTTGCCTACCTTGTAATTACCTTTGGATAAAATTTAAGATAGCTTGAATCTGTGCGGTGTTTATCTGCACGATTAAGCTAAGTGTTTTATGCCTTGCGGTAAAATGTATTCATCTTAAGGACACCTCCTATGCCCATTCCACTCTTAGAATCTGATAAACTAGAATGTATCCATAAGGGTAAGGTATTATTACAATCTAGCATAAGCAATCTACTCTCAATCAATAATGCAGGTGCTATTACTTTACAAGATTTAGCACAAGTTAAGATTCTAGGCTGTCAAAATCAAATCTTAGGTGTATCTGCTCCTTGCACAAAACTCATAATAAGCATACCAGAATCTATTACTTCTACTCTCCTTGAAGTCAATAAAGAAAAGATTGTTCTAACAGAATATATTAATCAAGTCCTAACTGATAAAGGCTCTCCTTTATTCTTACAAGAAAGCCCTAAAGCAAAAGGATTATGTGAAATAGAACAAAAGCTAGATTCTCATAACCCACACAATGCTAATACAGAATCTAGCACTGCTATAAATGCAACAAACACAAATGTCAATGCAAAAGATTCTAATATGCGAGATAATGCAACAGAAAACAACACAAACTCCCAACAAACAAAGCAAATCCAAGAAAAACAAGTTTTAGAAATGTATTATTCCTATGGTGAAAATAAGCAAAAGCTAGATTCTATATCTAAACATACAGATGATATAAACTTACATATCATAACGCAAGGATATGAGAATGGAAAAATTATAGATGCGACATTGGAATTTCAAGGGGAATCTTTTCGAATTTCTGTAACTATACAAGATAATCAAGTTATCATTATAAATATTCTCAATAAAGTCTAAGGAGGGCAGAATGTCAAATGTCTGCAGAGTAAAATGTGGCAATATGGAAGCAAGTATTAAGATTCAAAGACCAAGTTTTGATTGTCTAGAAAAGAAGTATAAGGAAATAAGTGAGTTTGACATTAAAATTTATGAAAAGCGCAAAAAGGATTTATATAATGAATTATATAAATGGGCTAAAAATCAAGGAAAAAGTGATGAATTGGCACACGAATTCGCAAAGAACGAATCTTTGTGGCTTGTATCAATAGAATTTGCTGAACCTAGATATAAACAAGTGGGTGGAAAAGTAGAATAGCTATTTAATAGCGATCAAAGAGCATATGTAAATAACCTGTGCTTTGCGTATTAGCTATGCACTTAATCATAGCACCCACCCCATAAATACTATGGATAAGCAAGTTGTAGGAAGAGGTTATCAAGGAAAAGATAAGCAAACTTATTATTTAGGTGTCTTTGATATTATGAAGCTTTTAAAACTAAATTGGAAAGAATTGTCTTGGAAGAAATCCACTTACACTCAAATTATAGAAAAGATTAAGTATGGTTGCTCTGAAGATTTTTATCACAATATGACTTCAAAAGATGAAAATAGACAATTTTTCAAAGAATTACAATCCATTCAAAGAAAGGGTATTGTGGCGATGATTGGCACAGATGGATTGCGACATACAACCTTGTGGAATGGAAATGATTTTGTGGATACAGCACTAGGAGTAAGTGGCGATTTTCTTAATCACCCCACATATATAATACGAGAGTTATATTTTTGGGATTTACTATGAGGAGATTCTATGAAAAAATTTATTTTACAATATTTGGTTATGAGTTATACACTCATATATGCTTCAGACCCCTTGGCTATAGCTAACGCAATAACGAATAGAGAACAAACTTCTATCCTAGCTAAATGGGGATTGCAATATTGTTTGCAATATGATAAGGAAAATTTATTTAAACCCAATCAATATGGATTTTTGCGCGAAGATGTTGCTTTGGGCAAATTAGATTTACAAAAATATTTTGATGATAAATCTTTTTTTTAAAGAGCCTATGAATACTTATCGTTTTGATAGGTGCTTGAGCTTATATTGGTCAGAAGAGTATCGACTTAAAGTATATCACATAGTCAAAAAATACTGCGAGATATGTGAGTGAAGTACTGCGAAATAATTATTTACAAAACAATCAAGTTGCTAGCAATGTTAGCAATATTGTGAGTAGCAATAACAATGGCACAAATCAAACAAACACCGATCAAGAACATACTATTACAATAATCAACCAAACACAACAAAATAAAGATAACACCAACACAAATGCTATACAAACGTATTCTAGCAATAACAAAAGATACTCTTATACTCCATTCCTTAAAGTAGCCTATCCTATTGCAAGTGCAAGTTCTAAATTCTACCATACACCAAGAGCTGGATATGAAGTTATAATATTTTTCTTAAATAATGATATAGATAAGCCCTATATCAGTGGTAGTCTCTATAATAAAAGTAATTCTGTCTCGCCTTCTTTGCCCTTAGCTTCTCATCAAACAAGTTTAAGTGCAAGAACTCTTAATAGCTTACAAAGCAATACAAAGGAAGCAGAGACTACACACTCTCATTACAATCCATTAGAATCTAGATTAAACGAAATAACTCTCTCCAACATAAAAGACAATGAAGAAATCTATGTAAGAGCAGAGAAAGACTATAATGAATATATAAAGCATAACTTCTCTCAAAGGATACAAAATAATAAAGATTTTCTAGTTTTAGGAAGCTATACAGAATCTATTACTAAATATCATAAACAAGAAATACTAGGTTTAAAAGATGTCCGAGTTGGTGCAGAATACCTTACAAATGTAGTTTTATCTAAAGATACAATAATAGGACTTATCTCATACCTTAAATGTAGATGTAGATAATACGCTAAGAGTAGGAAAAAATTCTAGCGAATCTATTGGAGGGGATAAGAGTGTGGAGGTGGTGGGGAGTTTTACAGAATCTATACAGGGGGATTCTAGCAAGAATATAAAAGAAAATAGGAGTGAGGTTGTGGAGAACATTAAGTGTCCATAGTAATCAGAATCCACATGTGAGTGCCAATGATGAGTTAGCCCTCATCTCACAAAACAATCACTTGGTTTAAGGAGTGATGAGAATTTTACTATCAATACTAAAGACTTATTTGCCACAAGTAAGCAGGATATGAGCTATAATGCTAGCAATAGTATTATGCTCTGTGTTGGGGATTCTTCAAGTATTGAGATACATAGAAATTCTATAAGACTTAAGATAAAATACAATGAACTGATCTTAGATGAAAGCAGATTGCATATCAATACAAAAAATGGAAATAAAAAATGAATCTCTCCCTCCAACTCAAAGACTACAAAACCTCCAAAACTCTAGCTAATAAACAAATCCAACTCACTAATATAGATTCTAAACAAACCTATACACAAACAACAGATTCTAGAGGGTATGTAAGCTTTAGTAAGAGTCTAAAAAATGATAGAGAATCTAAGCATGAAACAATACAAACAGAATCCACAAGGCTAGAATCTAAAAGAGATTCTAAAAACAAAAGAATGAAGTGAGATTAGATTCTAATGGTGATGAGATTGTGTGGAGCATATTTTTTGGATTTAGCATTTATCATATTTATAATACTTTATTTGGAATGGTTTGCTTTTATGTTACAAATAGTGGTATAGGCTTTGAGCGTAGAAGGCTATTTGGAATCCAAAAAAAAAATTAAATTTGGAGAAGTTGAAGTAAGTATAGGAGAATATGAAGTCTTTGTTTTATGTAATCACAACGAAATCTTTATTGCCCCCCCCCTTTTTTTAATTCAAAAGGTTGGTATAGGCGAAAAAATACTTATCGCTTACATTTTTTAATTTTTTTCTTAAATGATGATGAGAAAATTTATGAGATATGGGATTTTATAAGAAAAAAGAGTAAAATAGCCTTAGAATCTAAAAGCATTGATACTCATTCTATGAACCTTAATATGTTTTTTATCCGTTTTATTAGGGAATGACTCATGAATCACAATAGTAACAACCCCAACACAGCAGGTATTACAATAGGCTTACCAAACTCTAGCAACAAAGGTTTTGAGTAGAGAGGAGGTTTCGGGGATAAGTGGATAAGTTGCCTAGAAACCCTAAAGAGTTTCGTAGAAAATTAGTTGATTCTAAAAAAGAGCTTGATGGACTATGGGAAAGACTAACCAAAAACACTAAAGAACTAGAGCCTAAGCCAATATGCGATACGGTTTGCCAATTTATCGACGAGAATTAGATACATTAATGTTAATAAATACCTGCCATATAGACAAACTCGATGAGATTCTTTTTATAAATACTCCAAATCCAACCTACATAAGCGAATACATTAATGTTATAGGATAACTCTTTTTAACAGGATATATAGATTTTGGCTCATATTGCAACAATGACAACCGCGATAAGATAGACTATCCCACCAATCTTTCCTATTACAAAGAGGATAAATACCAAGCGTGGATACACTTTAGGGATAATTTTTTTATGCCAATAGATTCAATAGGGACTTAGATGAGCTTGACACAACAGATGAGAGGGATATAGTCTTATTTTAGATGATGTTTCTTTTAGATGATGTTTCTTGGGATACTCCAAGATATTGGAGTCAGTATAATATTTGGGCAGCAAGAACCCCCAAAGGCACACAATACTTCAACAAAATCCTTTCCCTTAGATTCTATAATAAATACAAAGACTTAGAAGTGGATATAGATTCTAAAGGTGATATTGTGCGTTAGATTGGAGAGATTAATAGATGAGTTGCAAAGAAATATCGACTTATTGTAGCCCTAGTAGCAATATAATACTTTATGACATAAAGAAACAATGTTTCACAATTGAAAGAGAAGAGAATATTACCTTTAATGTTATGTTTGCAAACTTTATCATGACTTGCAGAACATACTAGCAACTCTCATAAAAACTCTGAGAGTTGCTGATTTATTAATCAAAATCAAAACTTTAAAGATAGAGAACAAACAATAGTAATAGATAATATTTTACAAGTCAGGCAAGAAAGATGTAAAAATTACCAACTATCCAATATAAAACTTGTCAAAGGATTCTCTTGGAAAGATATATTATAAAAAAAATTATTTTTCGATGATTATTGGCTTGTGCTTTGTGGTTGCTTTAATGCCTATTAGAATCTTGTTTAATATAGACTACTCCCTAATTTATGATATTTTGGCGGTGTGTTGCGGGTTTGTAGTAGCAATTATTTTTAGCAGTTTGACAAAGTTTAAAGCCTTGTGTATAGCAATTCTACTTTTTACACTATATTTTTATTTATTTAAAATCCCTATGATGTCGATAATTATCACATTAGTGGCTTTGGCTTTTCAAGTTTTGAGTTTATAATTGCTCAATATAATAAAATTACCCATCATTATCTTGGGCTTTCTTATATTGGCATTTGTGGCATATAAAAATGGATCTATGAGACTTGCATTTTTCTTGCAATTCGTATTTTTGTGGCATATATTGTGGTTTATATTGTTGTGTATAGCCCTTAAGATTCTAAAGAAATAATAAAATTGTAGATATGAGATTAAGTTTTTCTATGCGCAAACATATAAAATTATATCCCACACATTATGAATGGGAGAATAGATTTAAATTCTTTTAGCTTTAGATTCTAATGACAAGGCGGTTTATGGATAAAAGTCCATTGCACTCTTTTTAAGTTTTTTATTTCTAGTCGCTATCAATTTTAGTATAGGCTTATTGGTTGCTGATTATGGCATTAAATTACTGGACTTTATATCCCTTGAATTGTTTAATAAGAAAGATTTATATGTTTGACACAAGAAGTAGTGGATTTGGTATTTTATGTGGTATTCAATCGCAACAACATTTTGGTTACTCTTTGCATACGGTATTCGTGATTAAAAGAGAATACTTGTATCGGCGATATATTCATCTATATTGCTATCCATTATATCAAACACCACATAGGAAAATTGCGTGATTGTTTATATCTTGCATCAGTAATGTTTATCTGCGGCGTGAGAATTATAACATTGATTCCAATTTGCACTACAAGTTTTATTGCTTCATAATTAGATTTTAGCTTGCCCTGTATCTTGTTAAATCCTAAGTATAGTTTACTAGATTTATATTCTTTGGTTTTTTGTGTTTTGTTTGAATGTTGGTTGTTGCGGCATATTGTGTTTTACTTAGCTCAAAGTTACTCTCACTTAAATTATCCCTACCCACTATAAAGATTAGTTTATCAATGCTTGTTTCTTATCCCATACTAACTCTATCTATTTTTAGAGAACCTTTAGAATTTATTGTGCCTTTTGCCACTACTCTTTGGATCCATGATTATAGATATAGATTGTTGTGTTTTTAATGGATTGCCTGTCTTAGAATCATAGCATTTTTGATTTGTAGTCTCAAGGGGATTGTATTGATTAAGGATTATATAAGGTTTCTTTAGAATCTTTTTGTATGTTTTGAAAAGGCTTATAAAATTTTGTATCTCTATCTGAGTAATTAGGAAAGATTAGTATTAAAAAGGATTGTTTTGAAATAGTTACTACAAATATTGTTGCTTCTTTACATAGATTCTATAATTCCTAAATTTAAAAAAAATAGATATCATTACGAATTCGATAAGTTTGATTAAGTTTCTACAAAATATATAAAACGAGTTAAAACTATAACAACAAAAATTACAAAGGACAAATATGAAAAAGTATGTAATGTGTTTTATCGCATATTTTGCCCTAATTAGTGTTATAAATGCTCAAACGCTTACTTTTTTAGAGCTTAATCCACAATATAAGCCATACATGGAACATGCGGTATTGCAAAATTATATGCAAGATTCTATGTTATTAAAGCAGTTAAAACACAAATGGAAAAGGCGTAAGGATTTGCGTATCCGTGTATTTGGAGATTCCCATGTTGCAAGTGATTTTATCACAAATGAGTTGCGAAGTATATTGGGAAATATTAATGCCATAGGTTTTACCTATCCGCTTATGCCCTCATATCATCAAACCTTGCTTTTAGAATATCAAAATGATGGCTTTTTAGTGTTAGATTCAAGAAAACCTAGCGATTATACAGACTATCCTATGGGCGGTGTGATAGCCTACCCAGAATCTTTACCAGCAAGTATCAAGCTTAGCATAAATCCAAAGCAAATCCGTGCTTGGAATAATAACTTTATCGCACAAATTGTATTTAAAAATAATGACACAAAAGAGGCATTAAGGATAGAAGATGCAGATTCTAAAAGTCATATATTGCGTGCAGATAAAAATGATACTTGGGAGATTGCGAATCTAAAGCTTAGATTTCCTATCACTATTCATGCTTTAAGCAAAGAGGTAAAACTTGGGGGTTATTTTATCTATAAGGAAAAAGAGAGCAATATTATCGAGCATTTGGGGATTAATGGGGTGCGTTCTGATATTTGGAAAAAGTGGAATAAAGAGATTCTAGAAAAAGAATTGCAAGTGCTTGATTATGACATTATCATGCTTTGTTATGGCTCAAATGATGCAATGTATAATGTGCTAAAAGAAGATCGCTTTATTGAAAATTATAGAGAGTTTATATCTATGCTAAAAAAATATAATCCAAATGCAATTATTATTTTAATGTCGCCACCGCCGGTATTACTCCCTGTTGATGCTTCAAAAAAGCGATATAAGAGTGCAAAAACCTTTATGCCGGTAAAAGAGGCGATACTAAAGGTTGCAAAGCTAGAGAATATCATGCTATTTGACATTGATGAATTTATTGAAAAAAATGGCACAAAACCCGCATGGACCGAGCTTAATCTATCAAAACAAGATGTGCATTTAACCCCGCAAGGCTACAAACTCATCGCACATGGAATCTATCAAGCCCTAATCAATACAATAAAAGCAAATTAGGCATAATATAGGAGAATATGATGCAGCACATTGACTATGACATACAAGCCATTATATCGCAGCCACACATTGCAGAGCCACTAGAAAGATTCAGTAATATCTTGCTTCAATGGGCAAAGATTCATAATCTAACCGCGATAAAAGATTCTAAAGAGCTATATCATCAAATAGCAGATAGCTTGCTTCCTATATCATTTTTAAAGCCATTTCATACCTGCATTGATATAGGTAGTGGAGCTGGATTCCCTGCTTTGATTCTTGCGTGTTATTATACTGATAGCAAGTTTTATCTATTAGAGCCGCGTAAGAAAAGAGTATCATTTTTAGAAAATGCGATTATTAGCATGGGCTTATCACATGTCAAAGTGATTGCAGATTACTCATATAATGTGAAGGATATAAAAGGGGATTTAATCACATCTCGTGCAGTGTGTAGAAGTGATACTTTAGTGCGTGATAGCAGACATTTATTAGAATCTAGCGGACATTATCTGCTTTACAAAGGCACAAATACTGCAAATGAAAAAGATTTATTAGATGATATGCAAACACAAATCTTTACAAACACCAATCGTACGTATATTTATGCAAGTTTTGTTTGAGATTGTTTTATTATCCACGATTGCAAAACTTCTTTTAATGTTTATCTCAGTCTTTAGGCATGGTTGTTTTTATATACCTTATTGAATCTCTAAGTCAATCTCACCCACATTCTTAGCTTCGTGAAATTAATGTGAGATCAGGCTAACACACAGCTTTTCATATTAAGTTAGGCATGAGAATCGCGGAATATATTAAATAATATGGATTGTAGAAATTTGTCATTTTAATTCTTTAAAAAAGTGAGTATTCCATTTGGTATCTATTGTATCTATACCAATAAATGTTTAACTATACTAAACATAACAAAACTTACAAGCCTACTCAAAACCATTATCATGCAAGGAAAGGGCGTTATTACAGAGAGTTCCCCAAGCAGAAGTTGTGCCGAGTTCTACACAAGCATCAAGGGCTTTTTTGCTATTGTCCATATATTTTAGCGTATAGTTAATCGTAGCGATTTTATAGAATCTTTGCTGCCTATCATCAGTTGTCATTTTAAAATCTTTAATGCGGTCTAGCTGCTTTAGGGCTTCTGTATAGTTATTCTCATTCATCAAAGTATTCACATAAATAAAATTTACATAAGGGCTGCAATCATATTCTTTTATCTTATCCTGCAAAGCCATAATTATGCGTGCTTCTGTGCTTGTGGCAAGGGGGTCTTTTTTATGTTCGGCTTCATTTAATAATGTGAAATGCACCTCTAGCATTCTTCTATCTGTTGGAAACCATTTATCCATTTTCTTGCTTAGATTTATCGCTTCATGTCTTGTTGCTTCATCGTTATAAAAGGCATGAAACATTTTAAAGCTAATATCATAATACTGCGTTTGTCCCATAGCAAAGGCTAGGTCCATAACATCTCGCCCTGCTTTGATTGCCTCTTTATTCTGCCCAAGTGCAAAAAGCGTATTAGATTCCAAATAAAGCCATTTTAGCTGTTCTCCACCATCTTGTATATGCTTATATAATCCAGAGAAAAGATCATGTGCCTTTTTAAATGCGGTTTGATTATAAAGGCATTCAAAGGCTTGCAAACTCTCACTTGTGCTAAGTTTTACCTTATTTGCACGGCTAAGCACACCCGCTACACCATCGCAATTATTCTCTTTCAAAAAGATTGCAACTTGATTATCAATAGCCGCTTGGACGACTTCAGAATCTTTTGGTAAAAGAGACTGCATTTGTAAAATCTCTTCATATTTTTTGTTTTCAAGATAGAGCTTTGCTTTTAATTCTAAGGCTTTTTTCGCACTCTCTGTATTTGGATAGCTGGCAAGGACATAGTCATATCGCTCAAGCTTTGTTTTATAATCGCCTGTTACTTGGAATAATAGAGAGTCATCTCTTTGTTTGACTTTTTGGGCTAACTTGTCATTTGGGTGATAATGCAAGAAGTCTAAATGCAATTTGTGCGCCATATCAAAATCCCCGATTTTTGTATAAAACTCTGAAGATTTATTTAAAAGCTTTGCGTGCAACTCGCTATTATAAGGCACATTTCCACTTAGATATGCAGCAATGGGTGCTGCCATAGTGTATTGCTCTACTTCCTCTAACTCATCTAAAAGCTCCATTGTAGCGTCTTTGTCGATAAGGAAAAATGCAGGAAATACGCTATATACCTTATGTAATAGCTCATTTGCATATTCTGTATCTTCATCTCTTAAGCTAAATTTCGCCCATGATACAGCTATCTCCGCTGCGGCTTCAAGGTCTTGTGCCTCTTGATAGGCTTCTGTATAAATGAGTGGTGCGCGTTTTATATCGCTTGGAGATTTTAGCGTATTTGCGATTTGCATTTTTGAGAGTGCGGCATAGCGAGTTTTTGGATACTCTTCAATGGTTCTATTAAGATAATAGTAAGCTTCTTTCATCTTATTTTGGGCTAAAAGAGTTTTAGATAAAAGATACATAACTTCTGGAATCTTATCATCACTTGCATAGGCTTTTATCCATGGGATTGCGGCTTCTGCTAAATAAGATTGAGATTCTTTACTTTTAGAATGGCTTAGGGCAATGATTGTATAATACACCATATCTTTTGCAAAAAGGCTATTTGGATACATTTTCAATGCTTTTGCTATTTTCTCAAGGGCTTCTGGATACTTTCTAGCATTCATGAGTTCTCGTATCTCTAAAAACGCATCAAGGTCTTTACCAGCGATATAATCAAGCGGTTTGCGATTTATATCAAGCTCACTAATAGTGGGCGTTGCAGTCTTTGGTATAGATACAGGGAAGTTAATGGAATCTCTTTTTTCAAGATTTTCATCAGGTCGTAAAAATGGGAGTTTTTTATAATAGGCGACTATTTGATAACTTTTAGAATCTGTCTGCCTTGTTACAGGGATTGGATTCTCTGTTTTTAGATCGCTAAAGACAGAGAATAACTGCATTTTTACCCCTTTTGTTGGGGTAATCTCTATAATCATAGCCCTTTTTTCATCATCTTCTTTTTTTGCTTCCATAGTGTAGCTAAAGCTTAGCATTGGGCTTTTTGTGGGGTTAAATCCACTTTGTGGGATACCTACTATTCTGCATAGAATCTTTTCTACATCACCATTTATTTTTAGCTTAGATTCACAGCTGAATGGATGCTCATTACGCAGGTTTAAAACTGCAAAAGTCTCTTTATCTTCTTTGCCATAATTCAGTTTCATATCTAAGCCAAAAAGCGGCATAAAACAGCATAATAATAGAATAATAGAATGTGTGAGTCGCAAGTAAGTATCCTTTATTTCTACGCTTTTTATGTGGTTTAATGTATGCAATTATACGATAAAACATTATGTTTTTCTACTATTTTTTCTTGCATTTTATAAAGGGTATTTTATTTTTTTTGCTATACTATAATCCTTTTTTTGTAAAAATTTGCAAAAAGATATTTTGTTTTAAAGGAAAGATATAATGCAGTTTAGCGGTAAGAATGTTTTAATCACGGGTGCAAGTAAGGGTATTGGTGCAGAAATCGCACGGACTTTAGCGGGTTTTGGTTTGAAAGTGTGGATTAACTATCGTAGTAAGCCAGAGATTGCAAACGCACTCAAAGACGAGATAGAATCTAAAGGCGGAAAGGCAGCAGTAATCGCCTTTGATGCGACAGATGAAGAGGCTTTCATTAAGGCTTTAAATCTCATTAAAGAGAGTGATGGGGAGCTTTCATATCTTGTGAATAATGCGGGTATTACAAATGATAAACTTGCTTTGCGTATGAGTATAGATGACTTTTCAAGTGTGATTGATGCGAATTTGAAGTCTTGCTTTATTGGTTGTAGAGAAGCATTAAAAATTATGGGTAGGCAAAGACATGGGAGTGTCGTAAATATCGCTTCAATCGTTGGAGAAAAAGGAAATCCCGGGCAGACAAACTATGCAGCGAGTAAAGGCGGTATGATAGCAATGACTAAAAGCTTTGCACTTGAATCTGGCTCTAGAAATGTCCGCTTTAATGTCGTTACACCCGGCTTTATTGAGACAGATATGACTGCTGGACTAAGTGAAGAAGTAAGAGCCGAATATACAAAAAATATCCCACTTTCAAGGCTTGGCAAACCAGAAGAGATCGCAAATGCAGTTGCGTTTTTATTAAGCGATTATTCTACCTATATCACAGGCGAAGTGTTAAAAGTAAATGGTGGGTTGTATACGTAGTATAGAATCTTGTAAGCGTTCCCTACTAATCTAGCATTTTTAAGTCATAACTAAAAACATGAAACACACATAAACATGCTAATATTACAGATTTAAAAGCTAGTGAAAGGAATACAATGAGTTATGCGATCGATGAGGTTATAGCAGCATTACAGATAGGTGCAGTCCAAGTTGCAAATCTATTGCAAAAAAGAAATGTCGAATATAGCGATACAGAGAATACAAGCGGTGATAATCAATTAAAAGTTGACATCCTTGCAGACAAACTTTTTGGCGATATTTTAGGGGAGCTAAATATCAAGGGATTTGCTAGTGAAGAGAGAGATGAAGCTACCCTTTTAAAACAGAATCAATACGGCTATGATAATGATACGCTGAATAAATCACAATCGCTTCTTGTCGCTTACGATCCGCTTGATGGCTCATCGCTTATGGATAGCAATCTCACTATCGGCAGTATTTTTGGAATATATGCAAATGAATTTCAAGGGAAAAATCTTGTAGCTTCACTCTATTTTCTCTATGGTCCGCGTTTAGAAATGGTTGTAGCAAAAGATTCTAAAAGTATGCACTATTTGTATGACTACACAAAGCATACATGGGAGTTTATACAGAATCTAAAGCTAAGAGATGAAGGCAAACTAAACTCACCCGGTGGCACACAGAAGAATTGGTATCCAAAGCATAAAGAGTTAGTAGAAAGCTTTTTTCTCAAAGGGTATAGACTGCGATATAGTGGCGGTATGGTAGCAGACTTGCATCAGATTCTATGTAAGGGCGGGGGCATTTTTAGCTATCCTGCTACAACAGATTCTAAGCAAGGCAAACTTAGGAATCTTTTTGAGATATTCCCGTTTGCTTATATCTTTGAGTGTGCTGGTGGCATGGCGAGTAATGGTAGTGAAAGGCTGCTTGATATACACACAGATTCTATACATGCAAGCACACCTTGCTTTTTTGGCAGTAATAATGAAATGCAAATCGTGCAAAACGCCTATAAATCATAACTTTTAGAATCATTAGAGGAAGTAATGCAGCAAAAACCACAAGAAACGATTGAAGAAGTTTTATTTATCGGTGATCCATCACAGCAAATTCAAATACATAAACATGACACAGAAAATAATACGCTAGAAAACACACAAATCTTGCAATGTGTATTTACCTTTGTGCGTAAGGATAGCCCATATAGCAAGGCATTAAAGGGCATTCTTATCCGCTTATTATGTGAATTTAAGAGTGAAAATATCAAAGAATTATTTTATAGCGATAATGAAAAAGGCAAATTTCACATTTATATACAAGCAGATTCTAATACTATATTAAATCTAGCAGACACTCTTAGTTCCAAATTACCACTAGGGCTTGACTTTACCTTTAGAGACATTGCACAGCTTAGTATAGATGAATTTAATAGTATAAAATCTAGTGATTGTGTAATGATACAAACAAGTAAAAATAACTTAGAATCTAGCCTTATAGATTCTATATCTACAAATGCACAAAATAATAGCATAAACAACACACAAGCAAAAACTCTAAATTCTAAACAAAATCATTCTCTTTTAATACCAAATGTAGATGAAATGCACGCATTGATTTATAAGGATTTAGAATCCACTTGTAATGTTGAGCAAAGCGAAACATCTAGTCATACAGAATCTAGCATGACAGCTTGTCATGCTGAGCCTTTATATGAAGTATCTAGTGTGGAGACTAGAGAAGATTTTTCGCTTGTTTCAAAAGCTCAAAATGACAAGATTGTAGAATCTACAAACACAGCAAAATTAACACAAAACACTCCACAACTTACAAACTTTTTATATTTAGAATCTATCAATCTAAACATAATACATACAAGCACATTAAACGCACTAAGCAAAGCACAAATGCAGCATTTCATAAAATACGAACTTATAGAATCTCTTGCTAAAATACTTTTAGATAACACAAAGATTACATTACAGCGAAACTCTATCTCTTTCACACTCTCACTAAAAAATACAGCACAAAGCAAAAAAGAAATTCCATTCATTCTCTTTAGCACATTAGATTCTGCTCAAAGCTACTTGCGTATGAGTGAAGCACAAAAAAGCATGTTAGCAAGTTTTGAAAAGCCATTTATAAGCATACAATGTAAAGAAGTCTTCATAAAAGAGTTTAGCTCAAATACGATATTTGCAGGACTATCTTGTGATATTATAGTGCTTTTACTGCTTTCATATCTACAAAAAAATCATGAAATATCCTATCTATTTTATACGCCCCAAGTAGATTTTATAGAATCAGATTCTATAACACAAGATTCTAATCAACAAAACTCAAACAAAAGTCCTTTAGAATCTAAAGCCCTTTTGTGCTACAAAGATGCCTATCCATACAGCTATACAGATAAAACTAAAATGTTAGAATCTACTTATAGCGTAGCAGAGCATATCTATCTAAGCCACCTGCAAACGCATAAAAATCTCTCTTCTTTACTCACAAGCAATAAGGCAAAATCTGCTAGATTTATCCCCTTTTTATCCACCACGCATAAGAGTGAATTTTTAATCGAAAAGCCACAAGATACAGAATCTAGTCTGCAACGCATTTTAGATATTTCCTTTTCCACTGATTTATACACGCATTTAGAGACTTTGCATAGCTATAAAAATGGCGATAAATTGATTGCTAACTTCACAAAGGCAAACAAGGACATTGTATCACAATGGAATCTAACACAAAGTGAGCTAGAAAAGCTTGGCTTGCTTAGTCTTATCACGCCCTCAAGTGTAATGAGAGAGAGTAAAATCACAACTAATTTACTTGATATTTCACTGCTTATAGAACAGATTCTAGGGATAGAATCGAGTGTGCTAGAGTATGCGAGTCGTTGCGTAAGGGATAGGGGACCACGCATTGATTATAAGCTTATTAGAATGGGAGATTCTATCGTGCTTGATTATGCGAGAATCTTGCGTAGTGTGATGAGCTTTCAGCTTGCTGGAGTGGAAAACGAGCTATTGTGCTATGGAGTTATAGATTCTTTGGCGGAGTTTATCGGCACATTAGCGGGTGATATGATGCTAAATTATGGGATACAAGAAGTCTTTATTTGCGGGGATTTACTGTTAAAGCAGTGCTTCCTTGATAAGATTATAAAGGCTATCCCAAAGAATATGGAAGTAAGTTTTGCTAAACTTGGCGGCACGGATTATTTAGACTTATGATTATTTTAGGGATTGATCCGGGCAGCAGGAATTGCGGCTATGGCGTGATTAATGTAGAATCTGGAAAAGCTAGTCTGCTTAATGCGGGTATTATTAAGATTGAGACAAGAAAGCTGCAAAGCCAGATTGTAGAATTTATCGAGGGCATTGATCTTATCTTAAAGAATTATGAAATCGATGAGGTAGCAATGGAAGATATTTTCTATGCGTATAATCCAAAAAGTGTGATTAAACTCGCACAATTTCGCGGGGCAATCAGTCTAAAAATCCTGCAAGATTTAGGCAACTTTGCAGAATACACCCCCCTGCAAGTTAAAAAGTCTCTAACAGGCAATGGCAAAGCCGATAAAAAGCAAGTCGCCTATATGGTAAAAGTTTTGTTACGACTGCAATGCGATATTAAACCGCTTGATATTAGCGATGCCCTAGCCGTAGCCCTAACTCACGCACAAGCATTACGATATGGGAGATAAAACTCAATACTTTTTACTAAAAGCAAAACTTGAAAATATATGAAAATAACCTGGCGTATAAAATGTAAATTTTTGTGAATCTTAATCTTGCAAAGCTTAGTATATCTAAAAAGAGTTTTTATCTCTTTAGATACAAAGCAAGTAGCTATAATCTCGTGTTATAATGAAATGATTCTAAAGTGATTATTCAAGCACAAGCATTTCTTTATCACCAAAACTTTGCTCTAAATCAGAATCTAGCGTTTTTACAATATAAGCTTTTGTATTAGGTGTAGTTATAATCTTTTTTTCTTTTGAGTTAAATAGCGTGAGAATAACCCTTATATTACCATCATTCATTTTATTACGCATGGCAATGGCTAATAAAACCGCATCGTTTATATTAGTGTTTAAAAATGTGAAATTAAACCTTATAAATGCTATGAAATTGTAGCAAGTGAAGTATCTAGCATTCTAGCTTTATTTCACATATAAATGGGGGGGGGGGGGATTATTTTCCACCCGTGATAGTTCTCCAGCAAAGCCCAGCAGCACCAAGTATTATGGCACCAGCTATTGAGTATTCTACCACTGGATTATCCGTTTCAAATGGTCCCCAAGGACCCTCGCCTTTTGTCAAACCAACTACCATAATATTCTCCTTACTTAAAAATCAATCATAATGCAAACAATAATATTGAACTCATTTGCATACCTAAAACCCTAAACCTTTAGCTTTGCTATATAAAGATACTTTTATTTAAGCACTTTTTTAGTAACACTTCGAGCAGCCGCTCCTGCCACAGCACCAGCTACCATAGGAAGTGCCGCTACCAAAAATGGTAATGGCATGTTTTCTCCTTATATCACTATTAATAAACTTATTGCTTAATCCAAAATAGAATCTATTGCAGATGCTGCTGCTTTACTTACAACCATTGAAATGGCTGCTGCAGCTAACATTGGTAATGCCATAATCTATCCTTTCATATTCAAATATAAACGATTTCTACTAAGAAACACTATTTTTTCAATAATGCTTCAACGCCAATCTGTGCCACTTTACTTGCAATTATTCCTGCAACTATTACTGGTAACGCCATAACATCTCCTTTTTATGTTAAAAGATAAATCTATCGACCTTTTTTTATCATTATGTCAATTCCAATCTTTATCGTTGTAGCAGCCGCAGCAGCTAATAATGGTAATGCCATAATTTATCCTTTCTTAAACACAACTGAGTAAAAAATAAATCAAAATTTCTACAATCTTAACTCATCTCTTACCAACTCTTTTTCCTGCAAAGCCCTACAAGCTTCTACATTTAGCCTGTAAAACTCTTCCTTACTATAATGCTTGAAATACACTTTTTCAAACATTATATCCACCCTGCAAATACTAGGACGAGAATCATAAATACTGCACATATTATTAGAATCTAAACTCATAGTTAAAGAGAAGTCGGGGTTTGTTGCCATAGATTTTTGAGTGCCTTATGCTAAGTTCGAGTGCATTATAGCGGTTTAATAGGAATGTTAGCCCATAACCAAATGCCATGCCTTTATCTGCATAGATGACTTCTTCCTTTGAGCTTGGGAGAAAATCATTGCCAACAGAGAGCATTTCATAGCCAATATTTATATGTGGTAAGACATATTTGTATCCCGCATGGATTTGGAAAAATGCCCCACCACTGCGGAATGCCATCGTATTTTCACCAAGAGATTTTACGCCGACTTCATAGGATAGCTGTATTTTATAGCCCATATTTACACCTAACATATAATATTGCTGTTGAAAGCCTACGCCAATCATAAATGTCGGGATAGTAGATTCTGTAATTGTGCTATTTTTTTGTGCTATTTTTTCTGTATTAGCTGCACCCATGCCAACTTGTGCATGAAAATAGGGCAATATATAAAGATCATGATTAAATACTTCTGTTTTTCTATCATCTTCTGGTATGCCTATTAAGCCATTTGCTTCTGTAACTTTTTCTTGTGAGTTTTTAAGCCCTTTTTCAGTATCCTTTGCATATATAGATGAAAAAGTGCTTAAGAGTAACATGAAGAGTAGGGCAAGTATTTGAGAGATTTTATTCAAGATTCTATAAAAAGCATTTGAAAAAGCATTTAACTGAAAGCAATAGCCTTTATGGAATCTTAGATGATTAAAAGGTTGTGTAAAGAAAGATGATAGCTTCATATTTGCTCCTCATCGTAATTAGATTCTAATATGGTTGTATGTGTAAAATCTTCTATATGTCCTAGTTTATAGGCTTTGTTTCGAATCTTTTGTAGCAAACCTTTTTGAGTTAAATCTTTAAAGCATTGCGCCACAGTTTGTCGTGTCGTATTTAAATGTTCAGCAATCTCATCATGTGTGCCATAAAAGATTTGTTCATTATCACAATGTGTGAAGAGATACTGCACGATTTCTACCTTTTTACCACCAAAAAGTGTATTTAAGGCTAGAAGTAATTGATTTTGCATTTCAATAATTTTATTTTGTGCAAAGGGCAATACCGCATTATGCAGTGTGTCTGTCAGCTCATCTATCTTTATAGGTTTTAATAAATAGCCATTGCAACCAAGCTTAATCGCCTCAAGAAAGTAATGCGTCTCTGTCAAAGCACTAATAAGCACAATAGGTATATCTTTCTTTGCATTGTAGCGAATCTGTCGCATAAGCTTTATGCCATCAAAGCGTGGCATGACAATATCTGTCAAAACAATATCAATATGATTTGCCTGAAATATCTCCCATGCTTCTAACCCATCTTTTGCAACCATAACATTGCCAAAATAATCCTCCAATATTGAAGCAAGTGTTTGCCTTGCTGTATAGTCATCTTCTGCATAAAGGATTGTGAGCTGTTTTAGAATCTCAATCTCTTTTAATCTCTCGTTCATCGCCGACTTCTCCCTCCATCGTGTCACTAAGCTGCAATTCTAGCACAAATAATGCCCCTTTACAATAATCCCCATCGCAATTAAAGGTAATGTTTCTTGCGTATATATTGCCTTGTAAATATTTTGTTAGCATTTCTTTTGCCATATAGAGTCCTATGCCTGTTCCCATCTTTTTTGTTGTAACATAAATATCAAAGATTCTATCAATAATATGTGGATTAATCCCACCCGCATTATCATATATATCTAAATGCAGGATAGAATCTTTTTTCTCAAGTGCGATAAAGCAATGCGGATTTTTTATCTTTCTTTCAGTAAATACATCTTTTATATTGCCAAGTAGCACAAGCACAATCTGCATAAACGCATGTTTATTACCAAAGATTCTATATTCTTCTTGTGTGTCATATTCGATATGAATCTGTATGTTTAAGGCTTGTAATAATGGCTCATAAATAATGACTACTTCATGAATTGCATCTTTTATGTCAAAGTTTTCAAAACTATTGTCTAAGCGGAAGAAATTGTGAAAAATATCAATGGTATTACTCATATTATCTGCGAGTGCTAGAGAGGTTGTTATATGCTTATTTAATATCTCTTTTGTAAGAGAGTTTTTATTAAATTTTTGTTGTATATCTTGCATGACTAAGCCTAGTGAATTGAGCGGATTTCTCCATTGATGTGCGATGTTTTGCACCATTTCTCCCATTGCTGCAAGTTTTGATTGTGCGTATATGGCTATATCTTTTTTGCGTATATCTTCGACTTTTTTTGCGATTTCATTTTGCAAATGTGCGTTTAATTTGCGTAAATCTGCCGTTGCATTATTAAACTGCTCTTCTAAATACTGATTTAATCGGCGGATAAAACCAATCACAACAATATAAATACATACAACAATAATAAATACAAGCAGCGTTATCATACACAATAGCCCTATCGTTGCGTTATGAAAATGATCTGTTACCTCTTTTTCAAGTGTATGCAGGGCAACTTGTGTATTAATGATATTTGCACTAATGCTATTTACCTTTTTTGCATGTTCGTATAAGAGATCTCTATCTGCTTTTAGGATATTTGCTGCCTCAAGGGTAATGGTTTTTTCTACTTCTTCCACTAATTGTTGCTTTTTCTTTTGATATGCTAGAATCATTTCATTTTGTTTTGTTAAAAAAGTAGTTTTATAAATATGTCTTAAAAAGCTAAACACACCCCTTTGCTCACTCAAAGATTGTGAGAGATTTTTATAAAGACTCCATTGATAAAAGCTTGTAGCATAGGTTTTAGTCCCTTTTGGATTATCTTGTAGTATATCAATTGTTTCAAGCATATATTGACTTTGAAAGTCATTTAATAGGCTTAATTCACTTAGTGGTTCTGGCACACTCCCATCAAAATCATCTTTTAACCCCTTAATCGATAAATATGCGACAAGAAATAATGTAAAAAGCCCGACAGAAAAAACAAAGGGCAGAAACTTCGCATAAAAGGTAAAGCCCAAACGGCTATTACCCATACTATTTGCTATACCAAATTGATTATGACTTTGCATATTGCAACCCTATTTTAAGCTAAAACAAAACTATAACATATTATAATGTAGATTATAAGATTTTACTAAAAGGGTATGGCTATGGCAAAAGATTCCATGAAGAATAAGGAAAGCACAGAAACTAAGGACAAAGGCACAAAAGAGATTCTAAAAAAAGAAAAAGTAGCACCAGATGAGTTAAGTAGGGATAAAAAAGACTTAAAATCCCCAAAAGATAAAAAGCAAGATTCTAAGCCTAAAGATTCTAAAATCAGTGATAAAAAGACAAAAATTGTTGAAAAAAAGGCTTTACCAAAAACACTTGATTTTGATTTAAACGCACTTTTTAAAGATGAAGAATCTTTAGAATCTTTCGCAAAAGAGCTTGATAAAAAATTGCAAACTTTCAATGATAGCTATGCAGGGAAGCTATCTACACTCAAAGCTGAAGAGTTTTCTAAAGCATTGCAAACTTATGATTCATTTAGTGAAGGCTTAGGCTCTATTATGACCTATGTCTTTTTAAAATTTGCCATAGATAGTAAGAAATACGGGGCATTATATGCTGATTATGAAATGAAATGCAATGCTATGTATGCAAAGGTTATGTTTTTTGAGCTTGAGTTTGCTGACTTAGATTCTACTAAAATGAATGAATTTATAAAAGCAAATGAAAAATACGCCTTTTTCTTACAAACTATTGAAGCAAATAAGAAATATAAACTCAGCTTAAAAGAAGAGCAAATATTGCTGAATGTATCGCCTGTTGGCGTTGATGCTTTCAAAAGATTATTTGATGAGAGTTTTGCAAATATGCGTTTTAAAGGCGTAATGAATGATGAAGAGATAGGCGAAGAAGAGATACTAGGATTCTTACATGTAAGGAATAGAAAGCTAAGAAAACTCGCACAAAAAAACTTTACAAAAGGTTTGCGTAAAAACTCTCATTTATTAACCTACATTTTAAATATGGTGCGTAAAGATGTCGCTATAACACAGAATCTAAGGGGCTATGAAAAGCCAGAATCTTTCCGTCATATTAGCAATCAAACGACACAAGAAAGCGTTGATAGCATGATTGATTGTGTCAATGCGAATATGAATCTCGTGCATGGATACTATCGCGTAAAAGCACAACTTTTAGGACATAAACTTAAAGATTACGATCGCTATGCACCATTAGGACTTACTAAGGAAAACTCTAAAAAAGCGGAAGTCGAGTTTCAAGACGCCTTGTATGATACATTAGAATCTTTTTATAAATTTAGCCCAAGATTCTATGAGATTGCAAAAGAAGCTATCTTTAATGGCTGGATAGATTCTCACCCAAAACCCGCAAAAAGAGGCGGGGCATTTAGTCATGGAAGTGTGCCAAGTGCTCACCCCTATGTTATGCTAAACTTCACAGGCAATAGACGCGATGCTTTTACAATCGCACATGAATTAGGACATGCAATCCATCAGGAACTAAGCAAGATTCAAGGCACACTAAACCACGACACACCGCTTACAACCGCAGAGACTGCTTCAGTATTTGCTGAAATGCTTTTATTTGATAGCATGAAAAAGACCTTAAAAGGCAGAGAATTGCTTGATATATATGCAGGTAAAATTGAAGATATTTTTTCAACTCTATTTAGACAGATTGTAATGACAAACTTTGAGAGGGCAATCCATGAAAGAGAGGGAGAGCTAAAAAGTGAAGATTTTGATAGAATCTGGCTTGATGAAAATAAAAAAATGTTTGGCGATAGCGTGCATTTGACAAAAAAATATGCAAAATGGTGGAGCTATATCCCGCATTTTATCCATTCGCCATTTTATTGTTATGCTTATTCTTATGGACAGCTTTTGGTTTTAGCACTTTTTGGACTTTATAAAAGAAGTGAAGATAAAGAAAAATTTATACAAACTTACATAGATTTCTTAAGTGCTGGTGGTAGTAAAAGCCCAAGAGATTTAATCCTTACCTTTGGATTTGATGTCAATGAAAGTGCATTTTGGGAAATCGGTATGAATGAAGTAAAGAATCTTTTGAGTGAATTTGAAGATTTACTCAATAGCACGAGACTATAACATATAAGGGAGTATTATGCTTGTTGTTTTTGATTTTGATTCAACGCTTATGGATGGCGAGAGTATTGACATTTTTGCAAAGCGATATAAGGTAGAATCTGCTGTTGCCTATATCACTAGAGAAGCTATGGAGGGCAGACTTGACTTTTTTGAAAGTCTGTTAAAGCGAGTGGCGCTTTTAGAGAATATGCCTTTAAGTCTAGTCCAAGAGAGTGTAGAAAACGATTTTCATCTCATGCAAGGGGCTATTGAATGCGTAAAAGAGCTAAGAAAAAGGGGGCATATTGTTGTTTGCTTTAGTGGTGGATTTCGCATTGTTACAGAATATTTCAAACCGATTTTAGGACTAAATGCTACTTTTAGCAATATCTTGCACCATAAAGATTCTAAACTTACAGGAAGAGTTGGCGGGGATATGATGTTTGCAGATTCTAAGGGTAATATGTTGCAGAACTTGCAAGGTGTTTTGGGCTTAACTTCTAAAGATTGTGCGGTCATTGGTGATGGTGCAAATGATTTATCCATGTTTGCTTATGCTGATACAAAGATCGCATTCTGTGCGAAAGATATATTAAAAAAGAGTGCTACACATTGCATTGATACAAAAGACTTAAGAGAAGTGCTAGAGATTATAGACTAGATGATTCTACTTTGCAATCTAGTTATTCTCGATCTTTACATAATTGTAGTTTTTAGAATCTTACAAAAAACCATAAGAAGCATAACACCTAGTGAAGTTATTCACGCATTTAAAAGACATGGATAAAACTCACCTCCTATGGTAAAGAATGGCAACCAAAAAGGCGATTATACTTGCTTTTATTTTCGTTTGCTTTCTTTTTCTTTTTCTTCTTTTAAGATTTTGTATTGTTTATAAAAGAAGTGTAAAAATTACCTATCATAGCAAGAGCATTAATCCACACTATTATTTGATTCCATGTATATTCCATAATTTCCATTTCTTTTTGCCTATCCTTTAAGCTGTTTTTTTAGATTACTTATAGCATTATTTATCACTATTTACGCTAAAACACTTCACTATAATTTAAAATACTATTCACAAAACAAAAGACTATAAAAGATGATTTAAAGATATATTAGCTATACTTATGCTTTTATTAAAATATAAACATGGCTAAACATATAGATAGCAAGATTCTATAAATAACACTACAAGCAGGAGAATGTATGAAAAATGAATTATTGCAAGATTTAGAAAATCGCTTTGAAACTTTAAATCATATTAGAAATTTAGCACAAAGCTATGATGAAAAATTGTTTTGTTATCTTTTAGACCAAAGCACATACAAAGATGAGTTTAAGAATAGATTCTTTATTATGCGAAATAACACTTATATTTTTAAGCTTAATGACTTTTTAACCTTTTTAGACCTTAGAAATTTAAGCGGTAGCTTCACAAGTTATACAAATAAAATAGGACTAGGATTTAAAACAAAAAGCTTTTTAAAAACAAACAATGAAGTCGTGCTAAATTTTGCTTACAAAGATGGCGTTCTAAAAGGCGGACAAAGTAAAGATGAGAAGCAAAAGACTAAAGAGATATTTTTCAATGAGATTTTAGCAAAAGATGAAATAGATGTGCTATTTGCAAGAAAAGCTTTACAAAACTTTGAACTCATAGGGCATTCAGCTTGTGGCGACTTTTCGGGGAATGCGGCGGACGCTTCATTGCGGCGTATGTCTAATACGCCTCATTCGCTTACCTTGCATAACCCCAAAAATTCACTCACAATCTTAGAATGCCAAGATTCTAAGCAAGATTCTAGCACGCAAAACGAGAGAGACAACGATAAGCTTAAAAATAGCTTAAAAGCAGGGGCTAATCTCTTAATCAAAGGCAATAACCTTTTAGCCTTGCACTCTTTAAAAAAGAAGTTTGCAAATAAAATAAAACTTATTTATATTGACCCGCCGTATAATACAGGCAATGATAGCTTTAATTATAATGACAACTTTAACCACTCTACTTGGCTTACCTTTATGAAAAATCGCCTTGAGATTGCAAGGGAATTTTTAAGAGATGATGGCGTGATATTTATACAATGTGATGACAACGAACAGGCATATTTAAAAGTGCTAATGGATGAGATTTTTGGGAGAGATAATTTTGTAGGGTGTTGCCCTGTTATCGTAAATCGTGGCGGTAGGGATTATGGGGGAATAGCAAAAACACACGATTATCTTTTAATCTATGGAAAAACATTATTGACAGAGCTTTATCAAATTGAAGATAAAGACAAAAAGTTTCAATTTAGCGATGAAAATGGTGGATTTAATTTAATGGAATTGAGAAACAGAAATATACGATTTAATAAGGAAAATCGCCCTAACTTGTATTATCCATTCTATATAAATCCAAATAATGCCGATGAAAATGAATTACTTGAAATTTCACTAGAATCAAAAAATAATTTTATAGAGTTGTATCCTCTTAAATCGCAAGATATTGATACCGTGTGGCGTTGGGGAAAAGAAAAAGCAGAAAAATTTTTAAATACCCAAATAAAAGGCAAGAGAAAACAAGATGGCGGATTTATGATAGTTCAAAAAAATAGGTTATCTCTAAAAAGGCAAAGAAGTATTTGGGATAATAGGGAATTTGTAAATGAAAGGGGAACAGAACACATTAAGCAAATGTTGGGTAGAGATTCTTTTTCATATCCAAAAAGCGAATTTTTACTTCAAAGAATTATAGAAATATCTACAAATGAAAACGATTTAGTAATGGACTTTTTCGCAGGAAGTGGAACGACTCTAGCAGTAGCTATGAAAATGAAAAGGCAATTTATAGGGATTGAACAAATGGAGTATATAGAATCTATCACAAAAGAGCGACTTAAAAAAGTGATAAATGGGGAGCAAGGGGGGATTAGCAAAGCGGTAGATTGGCAAGGAGGCGGAAGCTTTATCTATGCAGAGCTTATGCCTTTAAATGCAATATATAAAGAGAGAATAAAAAATATAAATGATGAAAAAATGCTAGATTCTATTTACAAAGATTTAGAATCTAAAGCTTTTTTGGATTATCGTATAGATTTAGATAGTATTTTAAAAGATAAAGAGTTTAAAGAATTAGATTTAAAAAATAAAAAAGAAGTTTTACTAAACATTTTAGATTCTAATATGGACTATGTGCTGTATGGGGATATAGAAGATGAGGATTATGCAATAAGCGATGAAACAATAGAGCTAAATAGAATCTTTTATGGGGATTGCCACGATTTTGCTAACGCAAAATCTCGCAATGACAAAAAAGGAAAATAATGTTTAATAAAAAGTTATATGAGACCTTACTAGAAGAGTTTGGAAAAAGAGGGTTGGAAGATATAGAGATACCTTTTTATATCAAAGAAAATTTATCCAAAGAGTTAAGAATCTACCAAGAAAAAGCACTGAAATATTATTATGCTAACATAGATTCTATAAAACAAAATCATTTAATGTTTAATATGGCAACAGGCAGTGGGAAAACGCTGATAATGGCGGCTTTAATACTTGACTGCTATAAAAGGGGATATAGAGATTTTATTTTCTTTGTAAATACTAATTCTATATTGGAAAAAACTAAGGCGAATTTTGCTGATAAATATTCAAGTAAATACCTTTTTAAAGAGAGTATCAATATAGATTCTGAAAATGTAGAGATTAATATTATTAATAATCTAAGTGAAAGTAAAGATGAATGTATCAATATACATTTTACGACTATACAGGCTCTATACTCTTTGTTTAAAAATGAAAAGGAAAATTCTTTAAGCTTTAGTGATTTAGTGGATAAAAAGATTGTGTTATTAGCTGATGAAGCACATCATTTAAATAGTGATACTAAAAGTAAAAGTGAAAAGGAAAATAAAGAGGGTTGGGAGACAATCATAACAAAGGCTTATGAAAGCAATAAAGAAAATTTATTATTTGAATTTAGTGCTACGATACCACAAGAGGCTAATGTTTTAGAAAAATATACAAATAAAATAATTTATGAATATGCTTTAAAAGAGTTTTGCAAAGACGGCTATTCTAAACGGATATTTCTAACAAAATATAACAATGAAACTTTAGAGTATAGAATCTTAGGAAGTATGCTAACAAGCCTTTATAGAGAGCTACTCGCACAAAAGCATAATATAATACTAAAACCTGTAATAATGTATAAAAGTGAATCTATAAATGAATCAAAGCAAAATGAAAAGTTTTTTATAAATTTTTTAGAAAATTTAGAAACTTCTCAAATAAGTAGCTTTTATGAAAGTATTAACAAAGAGAGTGAGCTTTTACATAAAAGCTTAGAATTTTTTAAAAGAGAATATGGCTTGTCGTATGCAAATAGCATTATCAACTTTTTAAAGAATAATTTTAAATCATTGTATATATTAAATACAAATGATGAAAAAGAGCTTGAAAAAAATCAAGTATTATTAAATACTTTGGAGGATACAAGCAATGAAATAAGAGTGATTTTTTCAGTAGATAAACTCAATGAGGGTTGGGATGTGCTAAACCTTTTTGATATAGTTAGACTTGGGGGTAGTAAAGTTAGCAAAGCTATTACGACTAAGGAAGTGCAACTCATAGGAAGAGGTGCTAGATATTATCCCTTTAAAGACCACTCATTTGAGCTTGATAGTGATTCTATTTATGTAAGAAAATATGATAACGACTTAGATAATGAGCTAAACGCATTAGAGAGACTAAGTTATCATACCATTAATGATGTTGCATTTATTGAAAATCTTAATGAAAGTATGAATAAGCAAGGCTTGCTATTTGAAGAAGAAAAAAAGCGTGTAGATTTAATTGTCAATGAAAAGATAAAGCCTATTATTAATAATAACAAAATTTATTATGCCAATAATAAAAGGATTAGAAGAGGGGATTTAACACTTCCTTTTACACCATTTGAAATAAAGCAGAAAATAAAAGGACTACAAATTCCACTTTTTTCAAACTCCATAAAAGAAAGTGAAGAGAAATTTGAGATTGTGAAAGAAGAATATGATTTACAAAACTCTTCAACACTTGAATTTATAGATACTAAATATTTTCTTAAAGCAATGAATATGTTAGGGCTTAGTTTTAAAGAAATTAATGAGAATCTTGACTTTAAAAGCAAAAGGGATTTTATAGAAAATTATTTAAAAAAAATATATGTATGCTTTTCAAAAAAACAAACATTTAATGTGGAAAATAAACTTGAAATAGCAAAGTATGTTTTGGAAAATTTTAAATCCTTAAAGCAAAGTATCAAGCAAGAATATGAAGTAAGTGAGTTTCAGTCTCATAAATTTAATATAAGCGATAGAATAATCTTTAAAAATGATGATAATTTTGAAGATTCTCAATTTGCTTGGCTATATCATAAGACATTTTGTTATGATAGTAAGCTAGAAAGAGAATTTTTGGAATTTATAGAGAGCAGAAAAAATGATATTGATAAGATGTTTTCTCAATGGTTTATTATAAGAAATGAGGGATTTAAAGAATTTAAAATTTATGATAATCGCGTAAATGAAGTAACTTATGGAATGGGCTTTGAGCCTGATTTTATTTTCTTTGGTAAAAGAAAAGATGAAGAGGATAACAAATTTTTAAGCATTCAATGTTTTATGGAAACAAAGGGTGAGCATTTAGCTCCTAAAGATAGTTGGAAAGAGGATTTTCTAGCAATGCTAAAGGGCAAAAAGATTAACACAGATACAAATCAAATATTGACATTAGAATCTTTACCATTTTTTATAAATAAAGATATAAGCAAAAATCAAACATTTATTGATGAATTTGATGGGTTTTTAAATAAGCAGAAATAAAGATTGCTAATAAACGCGATAAAACCTATACATTATGAACTCACACGCATTAAACCTGCACAGATTTTAGAGCGTATATATAAAAAATTCCAAAATTGAAACCACAGAAGATAATACACAAAAACCCTTTATCCTAATCATTGATGAAATCAATCGTGGAAATATCTCTAAGATTCTAGGAGAGCTTATTACCTTGCTAGAGCCTAGCAAACGAAAGGTGAAAAAGAAGCCCGTGAAGTGAAGCTGCCCTATAGCCAAGAGCCTTTTAGTGTGCCAAATAATCCCTACATTATCGGCACGATGAATACTGCTTGATAGAAGTATCGCATTGCTTGATACTGCATTGCGTAGGCGATTTGAGTTTATAGAAATGTTACCAGATTCTAACAAGCTGGAAAAAATCTCTTGTGAAAATGGCGAGATAGATTTACAAAAGCTATTAGAAGCGATGAATACCCGCATAGAATTTTTGCTTGATAGAGAGAGAAGCATAGGACACGCATTTTTTTATAGATGTAGAAAATCTTAATGATTTACAAGCAGTGTTTAAAAATAAGATTCTACCGCTTTTACAAGAATATTTCTATGATGATTATGCCAAGATAAATGCTGTGCTGAATAATAACGGAATGCTAGAATCTAAAACAATGAGTGATATGAAAATTTCTTTAAGCGATGATTTTGTAGATAGTGAAAAGAAAATATGGACAATCACAGATTCTAGCAAGTGGGATATTGAAACTTTTCAAACAATTTATAACAACGCAGAATCTAGCTAAGGCGAATCTGTGCCTACACTTTATATCGCTGAATATCAAAGCTTTGGAGTAGAAGATATACAAAAGACTTTAGAATATTGTAAGACAAAAGATTCTAAGCAAAAAGCACAAAAGATTTTTAATGAGCTAAAAGACTTTGCTAGTGATGAAAAGCACAACCATTTGTAGAAATTTTTGTGCGTATGTTTTTGAATGAATGTGAAAAACTCATCAAAGCTGGACTAAAAAGCGATTATCTTTGTATGACACAAAATAGGGTATTCCTTAAAGGTAAATTAGAGCTTAAAGAACATATCACACAAAATCTTATCCATAAAGAGAGATTTTTCACAAGTAGTGATGAATACACACAAGACATAACCCCAAACCGCCTGATACAATCAACACTTCATATTCTATCACGCTTAAGCCTTAGCCCTAGCACACAAACAAAGCTAGATTCTATGCGATTTATCTTTGCTGATATTAGCTCGAGTGAGAATATAGAATCTGACTTTATAAAATGTAATAATATGGGTAGGGCTAAAGAATATAAAATGATTATATTGTGGTGCAAGGTATTTTTAGGACAAAAAGCTTTTAGCCCTTATGTTGGAAGCGATAAGGCGATCGCATTTTTATTCCCGATGGAAAAACTTTTTGAATCTTTTGTGGGATTCTGGCTTAAAAAATGTGCTAAAGGCTTTGAAGTAAAAACACAAGAGAGTAGAAAATATCTACTACAAGATGAGAATAAAAACAATATATTTTGCTTAAAGCCTGATATTATAATGCGTAGTAAGGATAGAATTATCACTGTAGATACAAAGTGGAAAATCCCAGATTCTAACTCTAGTGAGAAAAAATATGGAATCTCACAAAGCGATCTCTATCAAATGTGGGCGTATGCGAGTAAGTATCGCTTAGAATCTAAAAAAGTTAGTGCAGTGCTTATCTATCCACAATGTGAAAGAACAAAAGACATAGAAGAGTTATGGAAAAATAAAAAATGCAGAATCCAGTAAAGATTCTATAAAGCTAGATTCTAATCAAAATAAAGATGCTATGCCAGAATCTAGCATTTCTATATCCCTTGCCTTTGCTCCATTATGCATGATGGATTAGAAATAATTTTTACAAAATAGACAAACAATCACAAAAAACAAACTTTAAATTCTAAACACAATGCAAACTCATAAAAAATTCAAGCAATAATTACAAAAAATTCGATATAATGACAGCTTTATGACTATATGTAATGTTAAATTATGGTGGTGTGGCTATGTTGGCTAGGTTTCAATCTTTAATACGACAATATTCTATAACTATAATGGTGATTATTGTAATCTATGCGTTGTCAGTGAATGAGCAGCTTGGAAAATTATGTGCTGGGGTTGCTATTTTGCTTTTTGGTATGCTTTTTTTAGGCGATGGGTTTAAGGCATTTTCTGGTGGATTTTTGGAAAAAACACTTACAAATTCCACAAAGACATCGCTTCGTAGCGTAATATTTGGCACGATCGTTACCACGCTTATGCAGTCATCAAGCCTTGTTTCAGTTTTATCTATCTCATTTGTGAGTGCCTCTTTAATCACTTTGATACAGGGTATTGGCGTGATGTTTGGGGCAAATCTTGGCAATACGACTGGTTCATGGCTTATCGCTGGGGCTTCTTCAATCAGCATTTCATCACTTGCCCTGCCGCTTATTGTCGGTGGTTTGCTTTTTAACTTTCAAAGCAATTTACTCTATAAAGGTGTGGGTAAGATTCTAGCGGGGCTTGGCTTCTTTTTCTTAGGCGTGTTTTATATTAAGGCTGGTTTTGAGGGTTTTAAAGATGTTATGGACTTATCTCAATATGAGTTTGAGGGTTATAAGGCGGTGCTTGGCTTCCTTTTTATAGGCGCATTGATTACTTCAATTATTCAAAGCTCACATGCTACACTTGCGATCATTATTACCGCATATTTTGAGCAGCAGATAGGCTATGAGCAGGCTTTAGCTGCGGTGCTTGGCACAAGTGTTGGTGGGGTGGTAACTGCTCTTGTGGCTTCAATTAGCACAAATATTGAGGGGAGAAGATTAGCGGTTGCAAATTGTATTTTTAACTTTACGACCGTGTTTATTGTCGCAGTGTTTTTTAACTACTTTGTGATGATAAATAATGCGATTTCTGATGCTATTGGCTTGGAGCAAGATTCTATTCTTAGACTTGCCGTATTTCATACGCTTTTTAACCTTTTTGGTGTTGTGTTACTTATCGCATTTATACCAAAGATTGCTAACTTTCTCACTAAAACTTTAAAAGGACACAATACAGGCGAGAATGTGCCTTTATTTATCAATGATAGCATATTGCCATATAAAGATACTGCGCTTGAAGCACTTGATAATGAAGTCAAGCATCTCTATGATAATGCGTTTGCAATCATTTCTCATACGATAGGATTCTCTAGAGCAGACATTCGCTCCACAAAAGAGTTTGATGAGATAAAAAATAATAAAGACTGGTTTAAGCAAACCTTTAATGTTACCGAGCTTTACAACACGCAAATTAAAGTATTATTTAATGCAATCATGGACTTTTCTACAAAGTTACAAACTTTTGCAAATGAAACACAATATGTTGAACGCATTGTGGTATTACAGATTGCCTCAAGGAAAATCGCAGAAGCGACCAAAAATATCGGTTTATTACAAGCAAATATGAAAAAACATGCAACAGGTAATAATCCTGCATTGCAAAAAGAATATGATGATATGCGTTTGGAGTTAGGACAGCTTTTGCGTATGATTGAAGAGATTAAACACGCACCAAAAGAAAGTCTGGAAGCCCTAAAAGATGACCTTAAAAAACAAAAGAAGTTTTTTAAACAACAGGATAAAGACGCCTTTAATGTCGTAGAAAAGCTGATACAAGAAAATGCAATTAATGCGGCTAATGGCACTTCGCTTTTGAATGATTTATCATTTATCCACAATGTAGCAAAAGAACTCATTAGTGCGGCAAATCATATCTATGGCATGTCAGATATTAAGGCAGTTGGCAAAGCAAATATACAGGATTAGGGGCTAATAAGTGTTGCTTTAGACGCTTATTTTTTGCAGATTCTCTAGTTTTGATTTATCGCTATGCTTTCTTACACTTAATTCCATGTTTTGCTATCTTTTTGCAATTTTGCTTTATTGTTCATAAACTTTCATATATTTACTTCTAAACTCACATTTAAAGCAATGTGGATTTGATTTTTTTTAATTCCACTTTTACACAAGCTAATACAAAACAAAGAAAAAGTAAAAATATACAAAACTCTAACATTTTTTAGGTATTATAACGGCTATTTGCCTATGAAAAGTGAGGAATATATGCCATTAGGTGCGATGAGTGCATTAATCACCCCATTTAAGAATGGAAAAATAGACACGCAGACTTACGAGTATCTTATCAAGCGACAAATCAAATATGGTATGGACGCATGTGTGCCAGCAGGCACAACTGGTGAGAGTGCTACTATGAGTCATAGCGAACATAAAGAGTGTATAGAAATTGCCGTGCAGACATGTAAAAACACAGGCATAAAGGTATTGGCAGGGGCTGGAAGTAATAATACGACTGAAGCCGTTGAGTTAGCACAATTTGCAGAAAAGTGTGGTGCAGATGCTATATTATCAGTTGCCCCATATTACAATAAGCCCACGCAAGAGGGCATTTATAGACACTATAAGGCAATAGCAGATTCTGTAAATATACCTATTATGCTTTATAATGTCCCATCACGCACAGGCTGTAATATCGAGGTAGAAACAGCAATAAGGCTTTTTAAATCAGTAAAAAATATATATGCGATTAAGGAAGCAAGTGGTATGCTTGATAAAGTGTATTCACTTATGAATATGCAAGAGAGTAATTCACAAAAGAGATTGCATATTTTAAGCGGTGATGATGCGCTTAATTATGGGATTTTATGCAGTGGTGGAAGTGGCGTTGTATCAGTAACGGGCAATATTTTCCCACAAGATATTGCTAACCTTTGTCATTTTGCAATAGAGCAAAAAAATGATGAGAGTTTAGCTATTTCTAATAAACTTTATGATATAAATAAAGCTTTGTTTTTTGAAAGCAATCCCATCCCGATTAAAGCGGCGATGTTTTTGCAGGGGCTTATCCCTACTTTGGAATATCGACTGCCATTGTGTGAGCCAAGCAAGGAATGCAAAGCGTTGCTTGAGAAAACTTTACAACATTATGAGGTGCAAAAATGAAAGAACAACTTACAAGTGAATACATGAAAGGCAAGACTCTGGTTATAAGTGGTGCTACTCGGGGTATCGGCAAGGCTATTCTTTATCGCTTTGCACGAGAAGGTGTGAATGTAGCTTTTACTTATAATAAGAATGAAGAGGAAGCACAAAAAATCGCACAAGATTTAGAATCTAAGTATCAAATCAAGGCAAGATATTATCCGCTTAATGTATTAGAGCCAGAGCAGTATGTAGGGCTATTTGAGCAGATTGATAAAGATTTTGATCGAGTGGATTTCTTTATATCAAATGCTATTATTTATGGACGAAGTGTTGTTGGTGGGTTTGCACCATTTATGCGTTTAAAGCCTAAAGGGTTAAATAATATTTACACAGCAACCGTGTTAGCCTTTGTCGTAGGTGCACAAGAGGCAGTTAAGCGTATGCAAAAAGTAGGCGGTGGCAATATTGTAACACTTAGCTCCACAGGAAATCTTGTCTATATGCCAAACTATGCAGGGCATGGTAACTCTAAAAATGCGGTAGAAACAATGGTAAAATACGCCGCACAAGATTTAGGCGAGTTTAATATCCGCGTAAATGCAGTGAGTGGCGGACCCATTGACACAGATGCACTAAAAGCTTTCCCAGATTATGATGAGGTAAAAGCAAAGGTTGAAGAACAAAGTCCATTAAAAAGAATGGGAACGCCAAATGACTTAGCAGGGGCTGCATTCTTCCTTTGTGATAATACGCAAAGCTCTTGGCTAACGGGACAAACTATTGTAATTGATGGTGGCACAACTTTCGTATAAGATTGAAGTTTTAAAGTGTGTATTTTGGGTGCATAATGCAGATATTGAATGCAATTATACGCAAGTATAGGGCATTTAGGGACTTTTGGCATACGCATATTGCTACTTATACTTACATCGACTTGTATCCGCATTTAAAGACTCCCTTAGATACTAACAATTCTGCACCAAATAAAAACAACTCAATAGATTCTGCATGCAATACTGCCCGCAATAAAGAGAGAGAAACTATAGAATCTATCCAACCTTATGTAGCACAAAATGAAACAGGTCTAGAATCTAGCATAAGTTTCGATAGGTTAAGTGATTCTAAGGATAGTAATGAGAAGTTAGAATCTAATAATTATGATTCAAGATTTAGTGCTAATTTAAATAATAGTGAAAGTTTAGATTCTATACACTCCACATTACAAAACTCCGCTTTCGCACAAACCACTATCACGCAAACAACAGAGAGTTTAGAGTCTAGTCCAAATGGGTGGGTGCAGGGTGCAGTAGTGCAAAATAAGGAAAATCTAAAACCTAGCCCTAGTGTCAGCAAATCGCAAGATTTCATAAGTAAATCAACACAGCATCTAGATTTCAATACGACGGCTTGTCATATTAACCTTGAGCAAAGCGAAAGGGAAATATCTAGCATAGAGTTAGAACAGAATCTAGATTCTAAACCAGCTTGTTATGTTGAGCGTAGCGAAACATCTAATATAGAATCTAAAACAGATTTTTCGCTTAACGCTCAAAATGACAATAAACAAAATCTAGATTCTATAAAATCTATGCCCCAAAGTTCAACATCCGCACAAGTAGCACAAAACCTAGATTCCAAAAATCATGCCCTAAACTCCCAGCCCCAAGCAGATTTAACACGAAATTTATACTCCACACAAACAACAAATAAAAATCCCAGCACAAAAGATACAATCCATTCCACACAGAATCTAACTCAAGCAAATCTAACCCCCTTGCTCCACGCCCTAAAAAAGCCCTATATCACATTAAATCAATTAAATAGCAATCACACAAAGCCACACCCACTAGCAAATATATTTCATTGCAAGAAAAGTATGCGAATGTATTATACAATCCTGCCGCTAAACTCATTAGAAGCAAGTAATATTGACATTGAAAAAAGCGAGTTAAAAAGCCCAAATATGCTAGATTCCATCGTGCCACTAAAAGCAAAAAGCAATGGATTAATACCTTACAACTATGAATGCAAATATTTCTTACAGAATCAAAACAAAACACATTTTAACTTTCAGCTTTTTGCGATAAAAAGTGAAGTTCTAGAATCTTATGCCCTAAAGTATTCAGGCAAGATTCTATGCTTAAACCCACTTGAAATGTTTTCATCGCTTTTCACACTCTACCCGCATTTAAAACGCTACACCATCATTTTTCAAGATTCTAACAAACATGCCTCATGCCATTACACACAGGGCTTTTTAACCATAAGTGTTGTGTTGGAACGCACTGAAGCCTTGCAGAATTATTATTCATTGATTGAGGATTTTGGTGAGATTTTTTATTGTGATTTTAGTGGCAAGGCAGATTTATTGCTAGATTTTAAGGACATTGCAAGCCTATTTAACCTGCCTTTGAAAGAATGTTTGCAGCTACTTGCATTAGAGTATATCCGCACAAAACCAGCTTATATTCACTTTTACGCAAGGGCATTTTATAGTATGCGTTCATTCCTAAAAATGCTTTTATTTGCAACTTTATGTATATTTATATTCTATTTTTTAGCACTTTTTTATCATAAATATGAGTATTTTCAATATCTAAGGCATGAAGCCCTTACACATAGCACGCAAATAGATTCCCTCTATCACAAAAAGCAGCAATATCCACTCATGTATGAAAAACTTTTTGAAAATCTTTTAACTAAGCAAAGCCTAAATTTTTGCTTGCAACAAGACTATAACGAGATAGAATCTACATGGATACAAACAGATTGTAATAAACCTTGATAGCTAATAATGTAAAGTTTTTACTATTTTTGTAAAAATATTTTACATTTATATTGACAATATATGTAAAGTATGCTAATATTCTAAGCATAAAGGACATAATATGGATAAAAACAGCACATTAAGAGATCGCCTGCGGGAGTTAGGCATAAAGATTGTAGATTTAGCAAATATGCTAGATATATCACGCCCCACACTCTATAAGCATATAGAATCTTATGAGACAAATGCGTTAGAAAATCTTGATTCTAGCTATATCGCATTGTTTAATTACATTACGCAAAATGAGTTTATCAATGCGAAAAATGTCTTTATCTATATCACGCAAAATATCTTAAGACTTAAAGAGAAAGATTTTCAGAACAAGGTAACAATCACAGGCAACGCACAAAAAGATGCTTTCATTACCTTGCTTTTAGAATCTAATCGCTTTGATGACTTACTTGGCTATTTTATTTCATGTTATGAACTTTTAGAGAAAGACACATTAAGCGATGAAAGCAAGGCATTTTTGCAACCACTTTTAAAGCTTTATGAAAGTCTTGGTTTAAAACTTTAATTTTATTATAAGGAGCATATTATGGCAAAGAAAGAAACACAGCAAAGAGTTTTGGTAATCAAAAACCTTAAAAATATCGGCGTTAGTCAAATGGATTCTGATTATAACTTAAGCGATAAACCAGAAGAATTAGTTCTAAATACAAGCTATACAGGCGATCATCATGGCGGCTTAGTAACATCACTATTGAAAAAAATTGACTATATTGCCTGTGAAACACATGCTAGATTTTTTGAAGATGGGGAAGAAAGACTTGCCAAACTAAGAGAGTTAATCACAGAGGCTGGTGCCAACAATATTCTTTTAGACTGGATATAGAATCCTTCTTTATAATTACAAAAAAAATTCGATAAGATTTATACATAAGTCTATACTTTTGCTTTTTTTGTATTAATAAAGGAATGATACTTCAGGCAAATTTTAGACTATTCGTTGCTTTGATATTTCACACATGATATATAAGAACTTGTTTTTTATCACTTATACCACTTAGGGAGCTTTTCCATACCAGAATCTTTAAACATATCTATTTTGCTTTTAGCATTTATCTCCCAGTAATCTAAGTCTTGATTAAAGCTTGTAGCACTCTCGAACATTCTATCCATATATCTTACATTGTGCATACGCCAGAATCTTAACTCTTGATTAAAAGAAGTTGCATTTCTAAACATTTCGCTAGTATTCCACACATCAGCAAGATTCCATTTATTTAAGGGCTGATTAAACTCTTTTGCATTTTTAAACATAGCACTCATGCTTGTTACATGGCTTACATTCCATGTGTTTAGGCTTTGATTAAATTTCAATGCCCCTTCAAACATAGATCGCATTTCACGCACTTTTGACACATTCCAAGATTCTAAAGGTTGGTTAAACTCTTTTGCATTTTTAAACATAGCAAACATACTTTCCACTCTACCTACATTCCAAGAATTTAGGGGTTGATTAAAGCTTATTGCATTTTCAAACATATTTTCCATATATTTTACTTTACTTACATTCCAAGCGTTAATATTTTGATTAAAAGAAGTAGCAAAAGCAAACATGGCATTCATATTGATGACATTTGCCACATTAAGAGATTCTAAAGCGCCATTAAAAGACTTTGCACCAAAAAACATCTCACGCATACTTTCGACATTTCTTGTGTCCCATTTATTTAGACTTTGGTTAAAACTTTCTGCTTCAAAAAACATGGCATTCATATAACGCACATTCGCCACATTCCAAGATTCTAAAGACTGATTAAAAGCTTTAGCTCTTGCAAACATGTTATTCATGCTTTCAACTTTAGCTACATTCCATCGTGAAATATCTTGATTAAACTGCATGGCATCAGCAAACATAAAGTCCATATTTGTAACATTTGCTACATTCCATTTAGAAATATCATGGTTGAAATACTTTGCATGATCAAACATTGCATACATATTGGTAACATTTTTGACATTCCAAGATTCTATACCGCTAAAATCTCTCCGCATCGAGTTTTTAAATAACGCACTCATGTCTGTAACCGCACTTGTATCAATGTCGCCTAGCTTTATGGTATTATTATCCACAAGGGCTTTTAGCTCGTTTTTTGTCTGCGGTGCGTGAAGTTTTTTTGTAGTTTTTGGTTTTGTAGCTTTTTGTTTAGAAACTAGCTTTTCTTCTGTGTCTTTTAGATTAGATTCTAGGCTTGTATCTTGTGTTTTTGTGTCTTGTTTTTTATCTTTATTTACATTGCTTTTAGAATCTTCTGTGTTTGGGTCAGCTTTAGAATCTTTTTCTGTTTTACTCGTAGTTTCTTTAGAATCTTTAGAATCCGGTGTTGTATTTTTCACACAACCTAGCATTACAATATGACAAAAAAATAAAGTGGCAATAAAGATAAAACGCATAACTATTCCTTTACTTTATAGATTCTAAAACTTAGCATGATTTAGGGCTATATAATCTCTTGCCTTTGTTTTTGTATATCAAACACAAGGGTATTATTTTTTACATTAATATGGGCTACCCCGCCTTTACGCAGTTCTCCAAATAGCATGGCATTGCTTAAAGGAAGCTTAATAGCAGAATCTATAGTTTTTTTAATCTCCCTTGCCCCAAGTGCTTTATCAATAGATTGTTGCGCTATAAATTGTGCGGCTTTTGTGCTAAGCTTTAGCGTAATATGCTTTTCTTTTAGCGTTTCGTTTAAATCGGCGATATATTTTTGTGCGATTTTTTGCAGTTCATTCACACCAAGTGGCATAAAGGGGATAATCGCATCAAGCCTACTGCGAAACTCTGGGCTAAAAGTATCCTTAATCGCCATGCCAACTCTATGCTCACTTGTATCAAGGAATCCCACAGAGTTACCCTCTTTACTCCCTGCATTACTCGTCATAATCAAAATCACATTTTTAAAGTCAGCTTTATTATTTTGATTATCCGTTAATGTCGCAGAATCCATGATTTGCAACAAAATATTATACACATCGCTGTGTGCCTTTTCAATCTCATCAAGCAATAATACACAATGCGGATTTATGCGTATTTTATTGATTAAAAGCCCACCTTCTTCATAGCCTACATATCCAGCAGGAGAGCCAATCAGCTTACTAATGCTATGAGATTCTGCGTATTCACTCATATCGATTCGCTCAAATTTAATGCCAAGTATTTTTGCTAATTCCTTGCTTAACTCAGTCTTGCCAACACCAGAAGGACCAGTGAAGAGAAAACTTGCAATTGGGCGGTGCAATTCACCCAAACCAGCCTTATTAATTTTTATCTTTTCTACGATTTTCTCAATTGCTTTATCTTGAGAAAAAATGCGTTTTTTAAGTTTTGATTCTAGATTCTTTAATAGCATACTTTCATCGGCATTAATCGTTGATTTTGGAATGTTTGTAATTGAAGCCATAAGCGATTCAATATGCTCTTTGGTGATGATTTTATGCTGTGTTTTAGAATCTTTTTTTGTTTTCTTTGTCTTTGTTAGCTTCTCTAAAGTCTCATTTTTTTTCTCATCATTGCATAAAAACTCGTTTAATTGTGCCTTTGCTCCAGCCTCATCCATTAAATCTATGGCTTTATCGGGCAAATGTCTCTCTGTGATATACTTGCTTGATAGGCTCACACAGGCTTTTATCGCTTCATTTTCATAGGTTACATTATGAAACTTTTCATAAAGCGGTGCGATTTTCTCAAGGATTAATAGGCATTCATCTTCACTTGGCTCTTCGACTTTTATCTGCGTAAAACGGCGTGCTAATGCCTTATCCTTATCAAATGAGTTTTTATAATCATGACTTGTAGTCGCACCAATGCAACGCAGTCTCCCACTAGCAAGCATAGGCTTTAAAAGATTTGAAAAGTCCATGCCACCGCTATTTGACTGACCCGCTCCAACAATCATGTGAATCTCATCAAAGAAAATAATGATATTCTTATCTTTCTCCACTTCAGCTAGAATCTTTTTAATACGCGTTTCAAACTCGCCACGATACTTTGTCCCCGCCACAACAGAGCTTACATCAACCGCATAAATCACATTGTTAAGCAATTTTGCAGGCACACTTCCCTCTACGATACGCAATGCTAAGCCCTCCACAATGGCACTTTTGCCAACTCCAGCCTCACCTATTAACATAGGATTATTTTTCTTGCGACGGCATAGCACTTGTGCGATTTGATTGATCTCTAAATCTCTACCTATAAGCGGATCAATTTTTCCTTCAATAGCTAATTGATTAAGATTTTTTGCGTATTTTTCAAGCTGACTTTGAGAATCTTTTGTTTTTTCCCTAGAGACATGCTCATCAAAATCTACCACAATACGCATTACATCTTCTATTTGAATGCCTTGTGCTTTTAATAATCTCGCACAATAGCAATCCTCTTCTTGCATAAGGGCTACAAAAAAATCACCAATTCCAACACTAGCCTTTTGTGCGTTTTTTGCATGTGAAATCATGTGATCAAATACACGCATAAAGGCTGGTGTTTGGTGTGGTGCTTCTAATTCTTTTAGGGCTCTTCCCTTTGGTATATGTTTTTCTAAATACGCACTAAGAGAATCCATTAAAATCTTTGTATTTGCCCCAGTTGCTTCGACGAGTTCTCTACCCAAAGGATTCTCAAGCATGACATAAAAAGCATGCTCAATCGTTAAAACATTATGTCGCATATCTTCTACAAAATGAAGTGTTTTTTGAAAAATGTTTGATAAAGTCGAATTTAGCTCATCCATTTTAACCCCTACATAACATCACGCAAAACAAGTCGCAATGGCATACCACTATCTCGTATAAAATTTGTCGCCATGCTAAACTTTAGCTCCGCAATATCATAGGGATACACACCGCAACTTCCCTCGCCTGTGTTATGCACAAACTGCGTGATTGTTTGTGCATCAAGCATACTCTTGTTAAACACACGCATAAGCAAGGTAATAACAAAATCAACGCTTGTATAATCATCATTTAGCAGGATAATCTCTTGCATTCTGGGCTGGGCTATCTCTACCTCATGCAATGTTTCAAAATTAGCAGAATCTGAATATTCATATTTATTATCTGGCATTATAAACTCCACTTGTTGATTCAACAAAGCTTCATTTTATCAAAAATTCACTTAGTTTTTGCAATTATTTTTATATTTTAAATGATTATATTGAGCTTAAATTGCGATATTAAATGCAAGTTATATAACGTTGTAAAACATAAATTTATGCTTTTTTGAATTTTTAGGATAAAATGTTAGAAATGTAAAGAATATAAAACATGAAACATACGCACATTAAAAGGAAAAGCGATGAAAGCACAAGGATTTATCCATAAATACGGCGACAATGTAGATACTGATGTTATTATTCCCGCAAGGTATTTAAACACCGCAGATCATAGGGAGCTTGCAAGTCATTGTATGGAGGACATTGATAAGGATTTTGTGAAAAAAGTGAAGAATGGCGATATTATGGTGGGCGGATGGAACTTTGGCTGTGGGAGTAGCAGGGAACACGCACCTATTGCGATTAAGGCAAGTGGGATAAGCTGCATTATCGCAAAAAGCTTTGCTAGAATCTTTTACCGCAATGCGATTAATATCGGCTTAGCGATTATTGAATCTGAAGAGATAGCAGACTTTTTACAAGATGGCGATAGTGTAAGCATTGACTTTGATAAAGGTGAAATTATAGAATCTAAAAGCCAAAAAAGCTTTAGCACAACGCCCTTTCCACCTTTTATACAAGAGATTATCAACGCAAATGGGTATTTGAACTGGATAGCGAAAAATAAGAAGTAGGTTGTGTATTTATTTTTTACTAAGCATAAAAACCTCACGACTCACAAAACGAAGCGTCTTTAGAAAATTTCTTAGAAAAATTTTGAAAAGAGATTGGATATTTGATGCTTTTAATTTGCCTCCATCATTTGTGAAACATGTTAAAACAAGCATCAAGAATAAACATCACATGATTTTATTTAAGATCCATGTGGTATAGACAGCGTTTTCTCTTGATGCTTTTATGAAATCTTAACTCTATTTCTTAATATTTGTTTTCAAAGTCCCAATACCTTGTATTTCACATACGACTTCATCACCTATTTTTAAAAACTTAGGCGGTGTAAATCCCATGCCAACGCCACTTGGAGTCCCCATAGATATGATACTACCCGCCTTTAATGTAAAATATGAGGATAATTCAGCAATGACATGTGGCACATCAAAAATTAGCTTAGAAGTGTTGCTATTTTGCCGCAACTCACCATTCACATAACTTTTAATATCAAGGTTTGTAATATCCAAATCATCACGCAAAACAATACATGGACCCATAGGAAATGCACCCTCTAAACTTTTACCCGCATACCACTGCTTATGCTTTTGTTGCAAATCCCTTGCGGAAATATCATTGCCTATCGTGTATCCAAATACAAAATTAAGCGCATTTTCTCTTGTTGCATGGCGACAATCCTTGCCGATGATTACCACAAGCTCAACTTCATAATCTAGCTGATTTGTATTATTTGTGATGAAAAAATCACCATTTGGTGCGTTGCACTCATTAATGCGTTTGCTAAAATAGACTGCCTCTTCGCGTTTGCCATCGAATGCTTCATTCTTAAAACGCATAGATTCTACTGCGTGTTCCATGTAATTAATGCCAAGACAGATAACATCTTGCATAGGCGTTTTAATAGGTGCGAGTAGCGTTATATCGCTAAGTGGTATGAGTGGATTTGGCTTATTTAGATATTGCTTGAAGCTATTATAATGCACGATAAAATCGTTCATATTATTGCTTATATCAAGTGGCATAACCATTGCATCATTCTCACATAAGATTCCCAAAAATTCAATGCCTTTATCTAAGAATCTTACAAGCTTACCATGTAATTCCATTCTTTATCCTTTTGTGATTTTATTACAAACCTTAATGATAGCATATAAGTGGGTAGTATTATTGTATAGTCAAGTCTTTTTGGAATTTCTTGTGTGCGAATGCAGACACAATATATTCAAATATTTGTTATTAATTATTTACAAGAAAACTGCTAAATCATGAAAAAATGGAGAGGGGATAACTAGAATCATAAAGTATCGCAGTTAAATGATTTTATTAAGATCTAACAAAAAAATGGCCGGGAGAGAGGGATTCGAACCCCCGGAGGTGTGACCCTCAACGGTTTTCAAGACCGCCGCTTTCGACCACTCAGCCATCTCCCGCATACTCTAAAACATAGCAAACACTTTTTATGGAGGCGACACTCGGATTCGAACCGAGGAATCAAAGCTTTGCAGGCTCATGCCTTACCACTTGGCTATGTCGCCGATTATCTCATACATATAAAAGTGGTGCCCAAGACCGGACTTGAACCGGTACGGACTATGTCCGAGGGATTTTAAGTCCCTTGTGTCTACCATTTCCACCACCTGGGCAAACAAGTCTATGATGACAAAAACCATCATAGACTCTCTAGTCATATTTTCAAGGGTATATTAGTTACCCTTTACGATAGTGGTGTATTGACCATACAGACCAAGATAATTTTTAGCCTCTTGATCTATAAGCTTGATATCAGTGATACCACCAGCTTTAGCGGCAGCCTCCACAGAACAATCACCGAAAGCCACAAGACTTAAAATGCTTGTGCATGTAGCCGTGCCCTCTTTAGAATACTTAGCACTATCACCACCAACACCCTGTTTTACGCCTGTATATAAAGAACCCATAGGATATGGTGCAGCACAACCACTAATCAACAACGAACCAGCTAATAAAGAAGCAACTAACAACCCTTTTTTCATCATCTTATCCTTACAAAAAAATTAACAAAAATGGAGCGGGAAACGGGGATCGAACCCGCGGCCCCAACCTTGGCAAGGTTGTGCTCTACCACTGAGCTATTCCCGCAAAACAAATGAGGGTGAAGAATTATAGCATAAAAAACGATATTTTACAAAAAAAATATAAAATGGTGCGGAAGAGAGGAATCGAACCTCCATGCCTTGCGGCGCTAGATCCTAAGTCTAGTGCGTCTGCCAATTTCGCCACTTCCGCATAAAAACAAATTGAGATTATACCACAATAAACTTAAAATAAAATAAAATTTCTAGTAATTATTTGATTTTAATGCGGAATAAGATTGACACTTCTTTTTGTGTGAGTATAAATTTTTTAAATATATCATGCGTAGAAAACACGAACTTATGTTTGACTCTGAAAATAATATGAAAGATTAAGTATAAAGTCATATTGGGCTGATAAGCTGTGTTGGTCTTACATAAAAGACTATTGAGACGACTTTGCGTTACAAATCATCTCTCTTTTCATAGGACTTATGCTATAATCCAAACATTGTTTCAAAAATAGTGGTAAGAAAAACATGGTAAATAGAATATATTGTGCGACACAAGATGGACTAAATTCTAAAATCATTGAAGTTGAGGCGACTTTTACGCGTGGATTACCTACCTTTAATATCACAGGACTTGCTTCAAGCTCTATTAAGGAATCTCAACACCGCGTTACAAGCGCACTTGCTAATCTCTCCATAGATTTTCCACCGCTAAAGCTAACCATCAATCTCTCACCTTCAGATTTACCAAAAAATGGCAGCCATTTTGACTTACCCATCGCACTTTTGATAGCTGCGAGTAAAGAGAGTATTGTGCTTGATACATGGTTTGCCTTTGGTGAGTTAGGGCTATCTGGTGTGATAAAAAATGTGCCCTTAATCTATCCTATGCTACTTGATATTTCCCTGCAAAAGCCAAACGCAAAGGTTATTTTACCAAGTGAGGCAAGGTCGCTTTATAGCAAGATTCCAAATCTATCTATGTATTTTGCCAGTGATATATTAGAGGCACTTGAGATTCTAAGGGGGAATATAGCACAGGCAGATACAAGCAGTGATTTTGAGTTTAAATCTTTTAAGATTAATGATATGCCATTTTATTATGATACTTCTTTTGAGTTAGATTTTGCTGATGTGAAAAGTCAAGAAAGGGCAGTGAGGGCGGCATTAATTGCTGCATGTGGATTCCATAATATCTTGTTTGAAGGGAGTCCAGGCTGTGGTAAAAGTATGATTGCAAAGCGTATGCAATACATTCTCCCGCCACTTAGTCTAAAAGAGATGATAGAGAGTGTGAAACTACAAGCCTATAACGAGCAAACACTATGCTATAAGCCTATACGGAATTTTCGATCGCCCCATCAAAGTGCATCAAAAGCTAGTATTCTAGGCAGTGCGACGCACCTTAAGGTAAATCCGGGCGAGATCGCCCTAGCACATAATGGCATTATATTTTTTGATGAATTGCCATATTTCAAGCGAGATATTTTAGAATCTTTGCGAGAGCCACTTGAGAATAATCAGTTAGCTATCTCAAGAGTGCATTCAAAGGTTATATATGATACTTCATTTCTCTTTATCGGTGCGATGAACCCTTGCCCTTGTGGGAATCTACTTTCACCCACAAAAGAGTGTCGGTGCAAGGATTCTGAAATTAGAAGCTATCGAAATAATCTAAGTGAGCCATTTTTAGATAGAATAGACCTTTATATACAAATGCAAGAGCATATAGATACACCAAAACAAACTAGTGTTATAGAATCTAAAGATATGCAAAAAATTGTCTTTAGCGTATTTAAGCGACAAGTTGAGCGAGGGCAAATGGATACAAAGGGAAATATTATCTTTAATGGTAAGCTATCGCCTTTGCAAGTGGAGCAATACTGCCCGCTTAGCCCAGAGTGCAAGAATCTTTTAGACCAAGCAAAAGCAAGGTTTAATCTAAGCTATCGAGGCGAACAAAAGATAAGAAAAGTCGCTAGAACCCTTGCTGATATGCAAGATTCTAATAACATACAAAAAGAGCATATTTTAGAAGCCCTAAGCTATCGTAAGGTGTGAGTGATTCTAGTGATATGTTGATATTTGCCTATTATCCTTAGCTTTGTGTTACACTAACGGTTTGCTTGGATTATTACACAAAAGGTAAAACATGAAAGATGTAAATATACAGGATTTTAGTGGATCTGTTGCGATATTGCAACTTGGCGATTTACAGAATAAAGAGCGGGTAACAACATATATAAAAAGCATACCAAAACACAGCATTGTGCTTATTGGAGAATATGTTGTTGATAGCTTTTTTTCACAAGATTGGGGAATGAAGCCAGAATCTTGTCTTAAGGATAAACATAAACTTGATATATTTATGCATTTTTCAAAAAAATACGGACATACATTCATCGTGCCTTTTATACAGCATAAAAACAAGGGCTATTATAAGCAAATGGCAATAATCACGCAAGATGGCTTTGCCACCTACACACAACAGCGACTGATACAATATCCACATTGGAATGAGGCAAACTTTTTTTCTAATGATACAAAAAAGCTGCCAAAGTTACCCATGACTTTCATGGCAAATGGTATAAAATTTGGTATTTTATTTGGCTTTGAAGCACATTTTGATGAGTTTTGGATGGAGTTTAAGAAAGATTCTGTTGATGTTGTGTTGGTCGCAAGTGCAAGCACCTTTACTTCACAAAAGCGTTGGCAGAATCTACTCACAACACACGCTTTTACAAATTCCTGCTATGTGTTTAGGGCAAATCGCATAGGCACACATCATGCAAGCGATGGGCAAACATGGGATTTTTACGGACATAGCTTTGTGAGCTTAGGACAAGATATTATAGATTCTCTATTAAATGAAGAAGGCATGCTTTGTGTAGAGATTGACAAAGCTGCCTTAGAAGCACTTAAAAAAGAATGGGGGTTTAGAAGTTAACCCATTGTGATAGTTTGGGTTTAACAAAATATTTTTATATTGTTGTAGATTATACTTTTAGCTTAAAATTGTTGTGGTTAGAAAAACTTGAAAAGGAGGCAAGCAATAGACGGCATGATGAGGGAAGTTGATAATCCTTTATTTACATTGTAACAAGTTAGAGATAGCTTGTTACATGATTTTCTATAAAGGTTATCTTATGAGGAAACTTAAGAAAATCAAACTAATTTTACAGATTATACTTGTGAGCTTAAAGATTGTTGCAGTTTTGAGCTTAATTGTTAAAATGTGGAATTAGGTTTGACGTCCCCAAAAATAAAGGGGAGGGGGAATGAAGAAATGCTATTATAGCAGAAAGGTTGAAACATGAATAGTTTTTTGATTGTTTTGTTAATTCTTATACTTGTTGTCTCAATCATACTAGACATTATAAGAATAAAAACTGATAAGGAAGTTGAAAAGCGATTAGACAAGCTAGAGAAAGGAGCTAACAATGAGTAATAACATGATACAGCAACGCAAAAATGAAGTTATGGTTTTGCTTGAGAATAAAGAGATACAAGAGCGTTTATGTGCTTTATGCGGTAATGAAGCAAGTAAAGATAAGTTTAAAGCAAGTTTATTAAATATTGCATTAGATTCCAATTTATCTGCTTGTAGTATGCAAAGCATAGTTAAAGCAAGTTTAGATATAGCAGGGTTAAAGCTAAATCTAAATAAGAATTTAGGTAAAGCTTATATTGTGCCACGCAGTGTAAGGCAGGGCAATAGTTATGTAACTGAAGCTAGAATCGATATAGGCTATAAAGGTTGGCTAGAGTTAGCAAAGCGTAGCAAGTTAAGCGTAAAAGCACATAGCGTATTTGATTGCGATGAGTTTAGCTATAATGTAGTAGGTGTTGATGAGAATATGACATTAATCCCTAAATATGCTTAGATGAAACATGATTTTCTAAGCTATCTTGGCGTATGAAGTTATAAAACTTTGAAAACGAACTTATAAGATTACACACCTTCTAGCAAAAAAGGATTAAAAATGCTTATATAATGCAGGATAATTATCCCTGCACTAGACAAAGTAAAATTACACAAAGAATCTTATTTATATTTATTTAGTTGTAATTCATAACACGAGTCACCATCGCCAAGATTACAGCCCTTCTTATAAAACTCATGCGCTTTAACTATGTCATCTTCGCCCCCTTTCTCTGCATACATACTACCAGCAAAGTAGCAACTTGCCGCTTCACTCTTACCGCAATCTTGCAAAAGAATACTTAAAGCCTTTTCTTCAATCTCTTTTGCCCTCTCTATATCTTCATCAATGACAAAATCCCTTGCTAAACGATAACAGCCCCAGCCATCACCAAGATTACACGCACGATTATAAAGCTCTTGCTCACTCTCCACTATATCCGCCTTATTATTCGATACCATAATGCCAAGATATGTGCAAGATTCCCCATTATACTTATCTGCTACCGGACTAAAACAAGACTTTTGTAGCACTGCTTGTGCGTGTGAAATATCGGCCTCTTCCAGCGTCTCATAGGCATAATACCAGCATGCACGACCATATTCAAGATTACAAGCTTCCCGCAATAACTCCAATCCAAGATCTTCATTATGTTCTATCACACTTGCATACGAGCTTTGCGATACAAGTTTTGCTGCCTTATCACGCTTTTCATCTTGTAGGGTTTGCACTCTATTTTGCGACAACAATGTATTTACCCTAGCTTGTAAAGCCATGTCATCTTGTGTTAAAATCGCACTAGAAAGTAGCAATGTCTTTAATGTAAATAGCATGTTTTCTCCTTTCACCATCGTAGAATATAAGAATGCAATTATAGCTTAAATTCTATCGCAATTATTAAAAATACAACCTTAACACACATGTTATAGAAAATAGGTTTAATTCTGCTATAATTTTTCTATTTAAAGGATAAAGGGGGCTATAATGGCACAGACAAATACACTTCTAAGTGATTTACAATCAGCAATCAAAGGCAATACAATAAATCGTGATATGGTTGATAGATTCGCAGAACAAGAAAAGAATGAAAGCATACAAATCAGTCAAATGGTGCGTGGAAATCTAGCGAATTTTGAAGCAACAGATAAGCCTGTCTATAATGCACTAAGTGCGTTGAAAAATGCGGTAAATGACATTAATCCAAGTAATTTTAAACTTTCATTTTTTGATAAATTATTTGGTAAAAGTAATTTTATGCAAAAATATTTTGATAAATTTCAAGAAAATCAAGCCTTGCTTGATGAGCTGATAAAAAAACTTGAAGAAGGCAAACAAATCCTTTTAAGAGACAATGTTGCCTTAGAGATTGAAGCAACAAAAAACGCAGAACTTGCAGAAAAAATAAAAGCACAACTACAACTCGCCCTAGAAGCTAATAACTATATAGAATCTTTACTAGCTGAAGGGGCAAATAATCAAAACATAGCTACACAAAACACACAACTACTCGCACAGAATCTAACTCCACAAAATACAGAATCTAGCACAGCCATCACGCAGACAAGCACACAAGATTCTATACGAGATGTTTATGCGGTGGTTACTTCACAAGAGATTAGCCCAGAAAAACGCCTAGAAATACAAAATCAAATCCTTTTTCCATTGAAGCAAAAAATCACAGACTTTCAACAACAAATCCTAGTCCATACGCAAGGTGAAATCGCCATTAAAACACTTATTAATAATAATAAAGAGCTTGCAAATAGCGTAGATAGGACAAAAAGCGTAACGCTTAATGCCCTAAATGTCGCAATTATTACCGCACAAGGGCTAGACCAGCAGCAAAGAGTGTTAAAAGCAGTCAATGATATTAACGCAACAACAAGTGATTTACTCGCACAAAATGCTGCAAACCTAAAGCAGCAGGGCGTAGCTATACAGCAAGGTGCTGCAAATGCAATGCTTGATATGGAAAAACTTAAAAAAGCATTTGATGATGTGCTAAGTGCGATGGAAGATACACAAAACTTTAGAATCAACGCCTTGCCAAAAATGCAAGAAAACATTCAACTCTACAATCAATACATTGATGAAATGAGCGAAAAAAAGAAAAAGGTGATGGGGTAGTTTAGCTATATATTAATCGTGTGAAAATAGGCGTTTGGAAATCCGATTTTGCTATGTTTTGGTTATATAAGTGTAAGCGTGGAATATAAAAGTTATATACTTTATATATAGTTTTTACCGAATCAAGACTAGGATTAAAGCTATTTGTATTTAAGTCCTACAATATCTCATGTCGCCTTTCCGGTAGGGTTTCCATTCTATTTTAGTCGGGCTAACAATAAATATGCTATAATTAATCTCATTATTATTCTAAGGATATGCTATGACAAGATACATGCGGATATTTGATTCTTTTTATTTATTATTGCTTGGTGTTGGGGTTGGCGGTATTATTGCCTGTGGGGCGTTTGCTGCACCGATTATTTTTAATATCAATAAGTTTATCCCTACATTTTCAGAGATGGATAGTGGGCTTGTTATGGGGAAAATATTTGTGCGTTTGAATGCGTATTTGATGTTTTTAGCGATTATTATGGCGTTATATGAGGGCTTTAGCTTTTTTGCGAAGATTCTAAAATGTGATATTTTGTATTCAAATTTTTGGCTTATTTTAGGTGTGCTTAATATTGTGCTTATCGTCTTATTTGTGTATTATTATACGCCTTTTATTTTAGACACACAGAATCTTTTGAGTGAAAATTTTGCGAGTATGCACGAACAAAGTGTGTGGGTATTTAAAGCTTTAATGTTTGGCTTAAGCGTATTGCTTATATGGAGGGCTTATCTTCTGCACTATATTCCACAAAGCCCTAAAAAGTAGTTTTAATGTTGTAGCTTATTAATTATTTTATTCTACAATATGTGAATTTAAATTTAAGGAGAAGTCATGTTTCATGAATACAGAGAAGAGACTACATATCTCAAACAGCACAACGCACATTTTGAAAAGATTTTTAATGAGCATAATGACTTAGACCAAAAGATACAGAATGCGGAAAATGGTATAGAACATCTAAGCAATCAAGAAATCGAAGTGCTAAAAAAGCAAAAACTGCATTTGAAAGACCAAGCTTATGCAATGATACTTGAGCATAGAAAAGCCCATCCAAAAGCCTAGCATACGCGACACACAACCATAAGATAGCAGAATCTGCTATCGCCCTGATTTACTCCAAACTCTCATGCAATTTTGAAGCTTTTATATAATATCAGTTTTCACACAACACTAAGGAAAGACATGAACTTTATCATTTTATTTAGTCCCAGTGAAGATAAGATTCTAAACAATGATGATTTTCTCAAAGAAGTATCTATGCCAGAGATAATGCCACCCGCTTTTTTAGAATCTTTATGGGAAAATGAGATGTTAAATACTCATAGAACAAATATTATGCAACGCTATTATGAAAACTTATGTAAGATTTTAGAACATAGAGATAAGGCTTTGCTAGAATCTCTATATGGTGCAAAAGGATTTAATGATAAAAATATTTTTGATTTATATGCCGCCTTGCATTCTAAAAAACTATTAAAGGCGATAGAGATTTATAGTGGCGTAGCATTTCAAGGATTATCTTTTAGCACATTAGCACAGAATGCCAAAGATTTTATCTTAGAAAATGTGCTTATTTTTAGCAATCTATTTGGTGTGATAAGGGCTAGTGATTTGATCCCCTATTATAAACTAAAGCAAGGCACAAAGACAAAGTCTCTCACATTAAAAGACATTTATGCCCCATTTATCCTACCTTTAGAAAAAGCAATGCAAACAAAAGATTATGTGATTGATTTGCGTGCTGGAATCTATACGAAACTTTTTAAGCCAAAGTTACCCCATTTCTTTTTTGAGTTTCAAAAAAATGGAAAAACCATAAGTCATTATGCAAAGCTATATCGCGGAAAAATATTGCACTCAATCGCACAAGATGGGTGCAATCAATCTGCATTAGAATCTTTTGAAAAGTGCTTTGAATATCTTTGCTCTGTACATAACACAGACTTTAGATTCCATAGCTATACGCAAAAGGCTAATTGTTCTACTCTGTGTTATGAGATTCTATCTTAAAGAGAGATTATATAGTCTTACTAAACCGCTTTGTGATATTTTTCACAAGATAAGTATCAAAAACCATTGCAATATTTCTAATCAGCATTTTTCCCGTTGGGCTTATTTGAATGCTATTAGAATCTATTGTAAGCAACCCAAGCTCACACATAGGCTTTAAAGATTCAAATTCACTTGAAAAATGCGTGATGCAATCAATACCAAAACTCTCATTAATCGCTTTAAAATCAAGCTTTGCATTATTCATTAAACTCATAATCACTTCTTTACGCAATATATCTTCAGGACTTAAAAGAATGCCTTGTGCTACAGGCAAAATGTTGTTATCAAGGCTATTTTCATAATTCATCATGTCTTTGTGATTTTGCGTATAGTAATCCACCCCTTCGCCAATAGAAGTCAGCCCAATCCCAATAGTCTGTGAAAAGCCCTTTGTTGTGTAACCTTGAAAATTCCTACGCAATTCCCCCTTATTTTTTGCGATAGATATGCTATCACTCTTTTTTGCAAAGTGATCCATACCTATCATTTCATAGTCATTAGCATGTAAAAATTCAATGGTATTTTGCAGAATCTTTAGCTTCTCTTCTGGGCTAGGCAGGGTCGTCTCATCGATTTTACGCATACTCTTTTTCACCCATGGGACATGTGCGTAATTAAAAATTGCAAGTCTTTCTGGGCTAAGTTTTATAACAGATTCTAAAGTATTTGCAAAGCTTTTTTCACTTTGATAGGGCAAACCATAAATAAGATCAAAATTAATAGAATCTATACCATATTTTCTAGCCAACGCCACGCTACTTTCTACAAGGCTAAAGGGTTGGATTCTATTAATATGCTGCTGCACATTTACATCAAAGTCTTGCACACCAAAGCTTATGCGATTAAAGCCACAATCCTTTAGCACACGCATTTGGTCTTCACCAAAATGGCGAGGGTCTATCTCACAGCTTATTTCACAAGATTTGGCAAAATTTGGGAAAGTGTGCTTTATCATTTGTGTAATGATTTGTAATTGCTTTGCATCAAAAAATGTGGGCGTGCCACCACCAAAATGAAACTGCGCCACCTTTCTCTTTGTATCCATAGAATCTTTAAGCAAAGCTAGCTCTTTTTCTAAATACTTTATATACCGCTCTTTTTTATCCTCTTTGCTTGTATATATCACATTACAACCACAAAAATAACACGCGCTTTTACAAAATGGCAAATGCGTATATAGCGATAAATCCTTGTCTTTATACTTAGAATCTGCTCGACTAAAAGATTCTAAAAGAGTGTTTGCATTAAAGTCTTTATTAAACTCATTTGCAGTAGGATAGCTTGTATATCTTGGTCCGGGCTTTGAGTGCTTTGCTAATGTTGAAAAATCAATAGATTCATACATATCATTCCTTTATTGCCTGTTGAATACTTTTTGGGTTTAAGATTTGTAATTATATCTAAAGCAAAAAGGAATGTGTTAATACGCAAAAGAAACATAAGAAAGCATTGGGGTTTTGTTTTTTAGTTTCTGTGTAGTTATTATGTCTTATAAAAATTGCAATATTTACAAGCAAACGACTCGCGTTAGCTATTCTAAACACATACTATAATCTGCCTGTTTTATCTTATAAAAATCTTTGTTTGAGACTAGTTTGCCATTACCACATACTGCTTGTATTATCGCATTATTTTCATACAGAATTTCAATGTTAAGTTTTTCATTCTCATCATAAAATTTTGTAACGCCGTTTAGTTTTCCGTCTTTAAAAGTTTGTTCTATTATAATCTTTGCATTTTCATCATAGGTTATTGTAAGCCCATGTAGTTTATCATTAGAAAATGTTGCACTCTCTTGTAAGATTCCATTTTGATAGTAACTTCTTCTCACACCTTCTGCCTTATGATTCTTATATATAGTTGTTTCTTGTATCTCTCCATTTTCATAATAGAGAGTTTCAATACCTTCTTTATTATTATTTTTATATCTTGTTTCACTGGCAATATTCCCATTTTCATAATAGCATGTCACTACACCATCAAGCATATCATGATGATAAGTCGCCTTGCATTCGATATTCCCATTTTCATGATAAAATATTGCTTCACCATGCATTTTGCCATTATGATAGGGTATCATGTCTGCCAACTTCCCATTTTTATAATATCCTTTAAAAATGCCATTTATTTCATTGTTTTTAAACGGCAACTCTTCCTCAATCACACCATTTTCATAAAATTTTCGCTCAACACAGCCTATTTGCTTGTCGTTATAGCTTTGACATTCTTTTAAGCTGTGGTATTCTTGTTGGTATTCGCTTGGGCTTTGTAAAAACAAAAGTGTATAAAAAGCCTTTAGAATTATGTGTTGCATTGTAAATTCCTTATATTAAATGGATTTAAATTATAATCAAAGATTCTAAAATTCATCTTTACACCACACACTTATAAAATTGTGGATTTAAGTTTTTGTTATTTTAAGCTATGGTTGAAAAATCTCCTTTAGATTCTATATTAGATATTTAGCTATGCTTAATGACAATCTATCAAATCTAAACAGATTCTAAAATATTTCCTAAGATTCAAATATGTTTTTTACTCATTCTACTTTTTCGTAATAATATATCCATCTCCAAAGAGACCGGGCTGCATAGAATCTGGCACAATAGCTTCAGCACTCACCTTTCTTGTATTCACATCAACAGCTGGGTATATCTTATAAATCTTTGCTTCTCTCTCCACGCCTTTGCCATCGATTTTATAGCGATAAATATCACCGACTTTTACATCTGGTAAATATTTAGAATCAAACTGGATAATCATCTTTTTTTCATTGCTAATCAGGCGAAAAAGCTTCGTTTGATTTGCCCCCACACCATCGCCTAGCTCGATATTGCGACTAGCGATCACCCCATCAAATGGTGCGATAAGTGTTGTCCGCCGTAAAAGCTCACTTTGATATTTAAGACTATATTGCAGGTTATTATAGGTGCTCTCAAGATTCTTGTAGTTTGAGTAGTTTTGCTCTAGTGTATTTTTATCGATAGCATTTCCACTCTTTTTGAATCTTTCATATTGTTTTTTTGCAAAAATGTATTGTGCCTTTGCACCCTCTAGCTGTGCTTTTTGCATATTGACATTTTGTATTTTATCTTCATTTGAGAGTGAGAGAAGTGCATCATCTTTTTTGACTTCTGTCCCCACATCAACATAGATATTTGACACAATGCCGCTTGTATCCATCATGAGATTAGAATCTCTTACTGCTGCCACATTAAACACCCCATAAACTTCTGCTCCAAGCATAATCTGCATACTTACAAAAAATGTGATAAATAACCGCATACTATTCCTTATGTATAGAATCTATGTTGATTCTATTATGTCTTTGAAAGTGTTATTATATACAAAAATTTGCGATAGATTTTAAATTTTAGAATGTAAAAGTTATGCTTCATCATAGTCTAAATAAGGCTTGTTTAATAGCTTTATATATGTTTTGTCTGTATTAATTCTTTTATGGGTTATATTCTTTATTAGCTTTTTATTCTCTTTATAGATTCTAAGCTTTCGCTTTCTTTTTGGATTATTTTTTGCTTGTATGAGTGAGATTTTATAAACAAGGATATGTGATGAGACTACTTTTTATTATTGGTTGTATTGCAAGTGTTATAGCACTCTCTGGTTGTGCTGCAAAAAAGCAAAAGCCCTCTGGTGTGTTTGTCAGCACAAAATGCGATATGGTATGTAGCAACACAGAATGTAATCAAGTTTGCACACAAGTTGAAGGCACTTTGAAATAGAGAATATTTAAGTTCTGTGTTAGAAACATACTTTTTTGTGAGTAAGGGTTTTAGATTCTACGCCTTTACTAGGTAGCATGAGGCTTCCTGTGTATTTTGGCAAGATTTTAGAATAAAATCCTTAATTTTAAATGAGTTTAGAAAATAGGCTAGGAATTGTATATACAAGCTTACACAATCTAAAATGGGTGCATATTTAGAATCTTAGATTTTTCCATTTTGTATTAATATATCTCGACATTCATTTACTGCTGATACAAATTCATTGCCATTGTGTATATTGCTGATGAAAATTCTGCTAGATTCTGTGTATTTATTATTTATTGAGATTTTGTAAGCATGTAGTATGTATGCAAAAAAGCCGGTATAAAATGAAGCACCGCCAAAATCACTCCAAAGTAATACCACGAATGCCCTTAGTCCATGGTAAAAAGCCATTATAATACCACACACCCCTTGTGTCAAAATAGACATACTGCACACGATATGATATAAAAGTTAGAGCGACTATGATTATCTGTATAAGTGCTAGACACATTAAGATAAATGTATGTGAATACAAAGTATAATACAATACCATGAACAAAAAGGCATGTATAAGACCAACTTTAACATACGCAATAAAAGATATGCCATACTTTTTAGAGACAAAATTATCTAAATCAAATGCTTGATTTGAGTTTAGTGCTTCTGTATTTTCCATGCTTTAATCCTTGTGTTAAAATATTAAAGCAGCGATTTTACAAAAAAAAAAAAACAAGTCAAGCGATTTTAGTCGTTATCTTCTGGTTTCAATATATTTGTATTTAAATTTGTTGTTTGCGGGATTTTGGTATCAATGAGCCATACATAACTCAAGCGATTACTGAATCTATGCGGTTTTAATTCGGCATGTAAATAACCATTCTCTGGTTTAATACTGCCGATTGTGCCAACTTGCACATCTTCAAAAAAGATTCCATCTAGCCCACTTGTTACCACACTATCCCCACTTTTAATGCTCTGCCATGCAGGGATATAATCAATGACAATCTCGCCATTCTCCATGGTGCGCAAGGTCCCCGGGACTCGATTTTCCCCAATATATACGCTATAACTGCAATCTTCATCGCCATTTAAGATTCCAAGCATGTGATTATCCACCATTTTAGCAATGCCGATTGCATAGCCATCTTTTACAAGTCCAAATATCTTTGGCTCATCACTTATATATGTATAATCCATCCAAATCTTTGTATATGTCCCAAGTGTCTTGTAGGATAGCACTTTTACTAAATGCACATCGGGGTCTAGATAATGTCTCTCACTCTCAAGGGCGTAATAAAGATTATCAAACTCTGCTTGCAGTGCTTTGTATTTTATAGAATCTGTTTCTAATTGTGTGATTTTTTCTCGCATATCTTTTATTTGTGCGGCTTGATTCATATAATCATTAATAAAGAGTGTTATGCCCTCTTTTTTATCGTTGTAGTATTTTTTGATTTGTAGTGAAATACTAAGGGTGTATTGTTGTAAAAATGGCACATATCCAAATGCTATGGCTATAATAAGGCATAGTGTAGCAATAATAACATAGAATCTTCTCACACTACATGCCTATTTTAGAATCTAACTTCTTGCTGCAATCTTTTCAAGCATGTCTAAATTACCCATCGCTTCACCCGTGCCTTTTGCCACAGCGAGTAAAGGCTCATCACCGACATATACAGGAAGCTTTACAATGTCTGAAAAATATTTATCAAGATTGCGTATTAAAGCACCACCACCAGTTAGCACAATGCCATTTTCTACAATATCCCCTGCTAAATCTGGTGGGACTTCCTCTAGCACGCCCCTTAGGGCACTTCCCATTTCTTTAATAGGATCTTTGATCGCTTCTCTTATATCTTCACTTGTTAATTCAATAGAATTTAAAAGCCCGCTTACTTGATCTCTACCCTTTACTAACTTCACTAAAGGTGTATCAAGTGGTGCGGCACAACCAATCTCTATCTTAATCTCTTCCGCGGTTCTATCACCAATAAGCAGGTTAAACTTTTTACGGACATATTCCATAATCGCTGTATCGAGTTTATCTCCTGCGATTCTAATCGATTTTGAGATAACAAGCCCACCAAGTGAAAGCACACCAATTTCAGTTGTCCCACCGCCAATATCAACGACAAGGCTGCCTTGTGGCTCTTGTATAGGTAATCCCGCACCAATGGCTGCTGCAAGTGGCTCTTCTATAAGAAATACTTCTCTAGCCCCAGCACTCATAGCAGATTCTTTAACTGCCTTTCTCTCAACAGAGGTAAGCCCATAAGGCACACACACCATAATTCTAGGTCTAACAAAGGACTTTCTTTTATGCGCCCTTTCTATGAAGTATCGTATCATCTTTTCAGTAATCTCAAAATCTGCGATAACACCATCACGCAAAGGTCGTATAGCACGGATATTATCCGGTGTCTTTCCTATCATTTCCTTTGCTTCTTTACCAACTGCTAGAATCTCTCCATCGCGATATTTATCGACTTTCACTGCTACGATGGAGGGCTCATTGATTAGAATCTCATGTCCTTTTATCATCACAATCGTATTTGCAGTCCCCAAATCGATCGCAATATCATGTGAAAACCAACCGACTAATTTATTTAAAAACACTTTGTAATCTCCTTATTAATAACTATATAGCTTTTGTCTTTTTCTTTTTGATTAAAATAGGCTTTTCAAGCTTATCTACGCATTTGCGTGTAATGATGACTTCATATCCGCTAAGATTGGGCAGGTCAAACATAATATCAAGGCTAAAGTCTTCAACAATAGCACGCAATCCTCTAGCACCCGTCTTTCTCTCCATAGCAAGTTCTGCAATCCGTTCAATCGCTTCATCTTCAAATACAAGCTTTGCCCCATCAAGCTCAAATAGCTTTTGATACTGCTTTATAATCGCATTTTTTGGCTGTGTTAAGATTGAAATCATAGCTTCCTTACTTATAGAATCTAGCGTTGCAATAACATGTAATCGCCCTATAAGTTCTGGTATTAAACCAAAACTCACTAAATCATCAGTTTCAATCTTATGCAGGATATTTTCTTCATCTGCTTGTTGTTTAGGATTAGAATCAAAACCTAAGACATTATTGCCTAGTTTTCGTTTAATAATATCTTCTACCCCATCAAATGCACCACCACAGATAAAAAGAATATTGCTTGTATCCATTTTGATAAACTCTTGATTTGGGTGCTTTCTCCCACCTTTTGGAGGGATATTTACAACACTTCCTTCAATAATCTTTAATAAAGCTTGTTGCACTCCCTCGCCTGATACATCACGCGTAATAGATCTATTTTCAGAAAGTCTAGAGATTTTATCAATCTCATCGATGAAAACAATGCCCATTTCAGCGCGTTTTAAATCATAGTCTGCTGCTTGTAAAAGACGCGTTAAAATATTCTCCACATCTTCGCCAACATATCCAGCCTCTGTAAGAGAAGTAGCATCAGAGATTGCGATAGGAATATCAAGGAATCTTGCTAAGGTTTGTGCCATAAGAGTTTTACCGCTACCTGTTGGACCTATGAGTAAAATATTTGACTTTGATAACTCTACATTTTCTTCTAAATCCGTTACATTGACGATAGTTTCATCTGTTTTAGCGGCTACTCTTTGTTGGTGCAATAATCTTTTGTAATGATTATAGATTGCTACACTAAAGACCTTTTTAGCTTGTTCCTGCCCTACTACATATTCATCTAAATGTGCTTTTAGCTCTTTTGGTGATGGCACATCATCTAAGCCCCAAGATTCTGAATTTGTAATGCTATTTTCACTACTAAACAGCGTTGTATAGATAAAAACCGCACATGCCTTACATATATAAGCTTTTGTTCCAGTAATTTTTTCATTACTTGATACTATAGGATTTGGTTTAGATTTCTTTTTGCCACAAAAGCTACATGTTTCACTCATTTAACTCACCTCTTTTATAGGGTATGCCTCTCTCAGATGCTAATATAAACTCACAAATTTTAATAATATGCGTATTATTTTCCATACCTTTTGCTACTTCAAGTTCCATAGCGGCTAAATCACGCAAACTTTTATCGCCGGAAAATAAACGCTTATATAACGCATCAATCATATCAATTTGATCTCTTTCCATAATCTTTCGCATACGGAATCTATTAAGCCCGATAATACGCGCTCTATTGCCCTCTGCCATGCAATAAGGCGGGATATCTTGCGACAGGGCAGAAGCCCCAGCTACCATTGCCCCCTCGCCAATCTTTACAAACTGATGCACAGGTGTCATACCGCCTATATTCACATAATCTGCGACATGGATATGTCCGCCAAGTGTTGCATTATTTGCCAAAATATTATGACTACCTACAATGCAATCATGGGCTATATGCACATATGCCATGAAAAGATTATCATTGCCTATTTTTGTGATATTGCCACCACCTTCTGTGCCCGGATTAAACATGCAAGATTCTCGAATCGTATTATTATCTCCAATCTCTAGCACACTCTCTTCGCCTTTATATTTTAAATCTTGCGGTGGTGTGCCAATCACAGCATTAGGAAATATCTTATTATTCTTACCAATAGTTGTATTTCCCATAATTGTTACATGATTATAAAGATAGCTTTTTTCACCAATGCTTACATTACCCTTAATTACACTATAATCCCCTATTATTGCGTTTGCTCCAATCTTAACATTCCCCTCTATAACCGCTGTCTTTGCGATTACAGCAGTTGGGTGTATAACGACATTATTAGTCATATAAAACCTTTTAAAATCTTAAACTTATTTATTATGTGAATCTGTTACCATAGCCTTTAATTCCGCCTCACTCACAAGAGAATCGTCAACATAAGCCCTGCCTTGCAGCTGCCATACATTACTTCTTTGCTTCATCACTTCCATATGATAGGTCAAGCGATCTCCGGGTCGCACAGGCACACGAAATTTCACATTATCAATTGTCATAAAATACACAATCTTATCTTTACTCGTGTCAAAGTCAAGCCCCCAAGTGCTAACAAAAGCTAAGATTCCACCAGCTTGTGCCATTCCCTCAATAATCATAACGCCCGGATATATTGGCTCTTTTGGAAAATGTCCCAAAAATACTTCCTCATTAATTGTTACATTTTTATAGGCTCTAATCTCTTTATGTGGATTAAGAGAAAGCACCCTATCTACAAGCAACATGGGGTAGCGATGCGGTAAAACTTGCATGATTTTGTCGATATTTAGATTCTCATAAATTTGTAGTTGGTTTTCATTATCCATGTGGCAACCCTAAAAAGTGAAAATTTTTGGCTAATTGTAACACAAAATATTTTTAAATTGATTATTTTTCTATGCTATATAAGCGAAAAACAATGTGTTTTATACAAAATGGAATAAAACTTTTAAATATTGTAAAACTTTTAGATTCTATCCTTTTGTTATTTTCGCTAAATATGACTTAATGAAAGTCTATATACACCAAAAACTTGTAAGCAAAATAAAAAGCTTGCCTTGTAGATTCTATATTGTATCACATGTTTCTTGTAGAGAAAATACAAAATAATCATAAATATAATAAAGTGATTTTATAAATAGCACATGGATATTAAATCAAATCACAACAAACAAAGCAATCAAATATAAACTCCCCACATTTAAATACTTCTTTCATACTCTCAAAACAATGATTTTATCCATGATAATTTGGAGCTTCTTTAGTAATCACTACATCATGCACATGGCTTTCTCTTAAACCTGCTGAAGTAATCTCAACAATGCGTGCATTCTCCCATAGAGTAGGAATATCTTTTGCACCAAGATAGCCCATACATGAACGCAATCCACCAACAAGCTGATGCAATACACTAGCGATTTTACCACGATAAGGCACTCTGCCTTCAATCCCTTCTGGCACAAGCTTTTCTTGTGCTGTGCCTTCTTGAAAATATCTATCGCTGCTGCCCCTTTGCATTGCCCCAATGCTTCCCATACCACGATAGCTTTTATATTGTCGTCCTTGAAAGATGACTAAATCACCCGGACTTTCTTCTGTGCCTGCAAGCAGTGAGCCTATCATAACGCTTGATGCACCAACTGCTAGGGCTTTTGCTACATCGCCACTATATTTAATCCCACCATCTGCAATGATTGGAATCTGATATTCTTTTGCCACTCTAGCACAACCATCAATGGCTGATACTTGAGGCATACCAACACCTGCTACAATCCTTGTGGTGCAAATGCTACCCGGTCCTATACCAACCTTTATTGCATCAGCCCCTGCTAGGATTAAATCTTTAGTCGCTTCACCTGTAACGACATTGCCAACTATCACATCAACATCAAGCTTTGATTTAATCTCTTTTAGCGTATTAATCACATTTTTAGAGTGTCCATGAGCGGAGTCAAGCACCAAAACATCAACTCCAGCTTCAACCAACGCACTAGCCCTATCAATCTGATTCACACCGACAGCAGCCCCAACTCTTAATCTACCTAGAGAATCTTTATTTGCATTTGGATATTCAATACATTTTTGAATGTCTTTGATAGTAATTAAGCCATGAAGCACATTATTTTCATCAACAAGCGGTAATTTTTCAATGCGATTTTTATGCATAATGTCCTTTGCTTTCTCAAGGCTAATGCCTACATGTGCGGTAATAAGAGGGGATTTTGTCATTACTTCGCCTACAAATTTATTAAAATCTGTTTCAAAGCGAGTGTCTCTATTTGTTAAGATTCCAATAAGACATTTATTAGAATCTACCACAGGCACACCAGAGATACTATAAGTTTGCATAATAAGTTCGGCATCATTTAAAGTCTTGTCAGCAGTGATAAACACAGGGTCATTAATGATGCCGCTTTCACTCTTTTTTACCTTGCGGATTTCTTTGACTTGAGATTCTATATCCATGTTTTTATGTATGATACCTATACCACCAAGCCTTGCCATAGCAATGGCACTTTTATGCTCTGTAACGGTGTCCATCGCAGCACTTACAAAAGGAATGTTAAGACTTATATTGCGTGTAAGCATGGATTGTGTGCTTACCTCTTTTGGTATCACTTCAGAATATGCGGGAATGAGTAGAATATCTTCAAATGTCAATGCCTTTGTGATTAGATTCATAATGTGCCTCTCTTGTAATGTGGAATGAATGCAAATATTTTACTTTATAAAAAATAATGATTAGTTTTTCATTTTTTTAAATCAAATGAAAATGTGCTAGAATCTTGCTTTATTTTACACTTAAGGAAATCTATGGTTTTAGCAGATGGGGTTTTAATGGATGGCAAAAAGCTTGCAAGTAAGATTGAAGAAGACATTATAAAGGAAACAAAAGAGCTAGCAATAAAAGGCATTGTCCCAAGTCTTGCCGTGATTCTAGTAGGCAATGATAGTGCTAGTCAAACCTATGTTACAATGAAGGCAAAGGCATGTAAAAGGGTTGGCATTACCTCTATTCTTTATGAAATGCCTACAAACACAAGTGAGCAAGACCTGCTTCAAACAATTGATAGCCTAAATAAAAATGATCAAATCGATGGAATCTTAGTTCAGCTGCCATTACCAGGACATATTAATGCCTCAGAGATTCTTGATATGATCGCACCACATAAAGATGTAGATGGATTCCATACACAAAATAGTGGTAAATTGCATAGCGGCTTAAAGGGCTTTGTGCCTGCTACACCGCTTGGTGTTATGACATTACTTAGGCATTATAATATTGATATTAAAGGTAAAGATGTGTGTATTGTGGGTGCTAGTAACATCGTGGGTAAGCCACTTTCAGCCTTAATGCTGAATGCAGGGGCAACAATTAGTGTGTGTCATATTCTCACAAAAGATTTGAGTTTTTATACAAAAAATGCGGATATTGTATGCGTTGGTGTTGGTAAGCCAAATCTCATTACAAAAGACATGGTAAAAGAGGGGGCTATCGTAGTAGATATAGGTATCAATCGCTTAGAGAATGGAAAGATTGTAGGCGATGTAGATTTAGAGAATCTTATCTCACATTGCTCCTATATCACACCTGTGCCGGGCGGTGTAGGACCTATGACTATTGCATCTTTACTGCAAAATACACTAGAGAGCGCAAAAAAGCGACCTAAACGATAATATCAATCGGGTAATGTTAAAAGGTATATTTTATGCTTAAGAAAAAGGCTTTAGATTCTGGAGGTTTATATGCGTTTTAAAATGTTATTTGCATTATGCGTGAGTATGGTATTTTCTTATGGTGGGGCTGCATTTGAGAGTGATAGCTATTTGATTTGGATTAGCTCAAGGTGTCCAGAGCAAAGCACAACTTGCACGAGTGTTACCTATAATCAAACAAGTAAAAGCAATGGAAAATCCATTGTCATTGAAGGCGGAGAGCCAATAGTTGGCTCACTCTCTAAGAATCTTATCGGCTATACTTTCTATGATTTACAGACAAAGCATTCTTATGAACTATCAATGGATTTAGATGGATTCTATATGCTTTATATTAGACGCTACCCTAAACCATCAACAAAAGAGAAAGTTAAAAGAATTAGTGATAATGACTATCAAGCAAAGTTAGCTAAGATTAGAAAGTAGTTTTGTTTTTTGTTTTAAAATTAACACTTTAAAGTCTTTCTTAAGTATTCTTTATGAAAGTAGATTTAGCAACACTATTTGAGAGATATGGATTCTATACTTCTATTATGATTTAGAATCTCAATTAATTGGAATCCAAACAGGATAAAGCAATGAAGTCTTTACAAACCATCTCACAAACAATCCAGCACAAGTTGCGACAAATCTATTTTATAAACACAAGACAGAATAAGACAAACTTTTTTGCCATAGAGATTCCATTAAAGCACTACATTATCCTTATTTTCATATTGCTTGTGCTTTGTTCCTACAATCTTTTTACAAAATATCAAACTTTTCTAGCCCTAAAGCAAGGGCATGTCTTTGAGGCAACAATACTTTTGCACTACACAAAAAAGGAAAATAGCGAGAGATTTAAGCTACAAGATTCACAAGGCAATATATTCTATGCGACATATAAGGGGAAGTTTAAGCAAATAGCAGGTAAAAAGGCTCTTGTGTATGGCAAGATTTATAAATGCAGTTTTTTGCAATTTTTGCGTAGTTGTAATATCTATAACTCAAGCCTATCACTTCTCCCAAGCGTTGATAAAAAGCAGTTTTTGCGACATTTTATTAACGCTCAACATGAAGATAAACTAGCAGCAAATCTATATAATACCCTATTTTTTGCAGACAATCTTGAAAAGCCTTTAAGGCAGGGGGCTATTGTCTTTGGATTAGCCCATTTGATTGCTATTAGCGGCTTTCATCTTGCTATCTTAAGCTTTATATTTTATGCTCTTATTTGCCCTATCTATTTTATATTTCATCGCTATTTTTGCTATCGTAATGCGGTGTATGATTTAGGTTTGTTGGGGCTTATTTTTGTATTCTTTTATCTTGTATTGATTGACTTTCAGCCAAGTTTCTTACGGGCATTTATTATGGCATGTTTTGCGTATATGATACTCTTTTTTGGATTGCAAGTTACAATTTTTTTGAATCTTTTCTTATGCGTTTTATTTGGACTTGCATGGAATGTTAGCCTTTTATTTCACATTGGCTTTTTGCTCTCTGTGGCTGGGGTATTTTGTATCTTTTTATTTATGCGGCATTTTGCTAGTATGAGTGCAAACTATAAGGGGCTAAAAAAGTTTGTATTTGGCGTTGTGCTATTTAATTGCATTATTTTTTTGCAAATGATTCCTATCACGCATTACTTTTTCCCGCAATTCTCACCTTATCAAATCATCTCAATACCACTTAGCATTCTTTTTGTTTTGCTCTTTCCATTTGTTATCATCGCACATATTTTTGGCTTCGGAGATATATTTGATTCTGTAATTTTATGGGTTATATCACACGAATTTTCTTCATCCATGCTTTATACACCTTTATGGTTTTTGCTCTTTTATCTTTTGTTATGTCTATTTGCTATGCGATTTTTATGGGCGTATGTTGCAAGTCTTATTTGTGCGTCTATATTTTATGTGATAAATTTAGTATTGTTTTTTAGCTAGATTGTTTTATCTTATATGTATCTAAGCTATAATGTCAGCTTTAGATTCTAAGATATGAGACAAAAAATGCAAAGCAAAATAGTTTTTGGTTTATTGTTTGGTGGTGTATGTGTGGCGACACTTATGCTGTATCAAGCTTATTTATTTAATATATTGATTGCATTTTTGCTTTGTGTTGCTACGATTTGGTTAAAACATTGGTTGCAAAACTATGTAAAAAATGCACTCTTAGCATCTCTATTCGCACTTTTGCTTATGATAGGATTGGTATTTATACCTGTATTATTTGTGTGTTATCGTGCATTCTTGGGCGTAAAAATGATTAATTGGACTACTTTGCAAAGTATGTTTGACCAATCAAAACTAGCTTTACAGAATCTTGCTGAAAAACTACCTTTTATACAAGATTATTTACCTTCATTACTGAATGAAATCTCATTTGGCAAAATATCTGGTGTTGTTTTAAAAATATCTAGCATAGTGGGAGAGAATGGCTTAAAATTTATTATCGATGGCTTTGTTATTATTGTATTTTTATTTGTATTTTTTTACTTTGGAGAGCGACTTTATGTGTATATGAAACGCATATTGCCATTTGAAGAAGCACAGATTAATGAAGTGGCAATGGAAGTTAGCGGGACTTTGCGGCTTGTATTTCTCTCTACTTTTTTTAATGTTGTTATGCAGGGGACTGCATTTGGGATTATTGCGTATTTTTTTGGTTTTGATGGAGTTTTGCTTGGTATTTTGTATGGAATCTGCTCTATGATTCCAATTGTTGGCGGGGTGATTGTATGGCTGCCAATATGTGCTATACTTGTATATCAGGGCGATATTAAAGGTGCGGTAATTGTTGGGCTTTATAGTGCGGTATTTATCGGCTTTATAATCGATAATATTGTAAAGCCATGGCTTATAGGCATTGTGAATAAACGCATTTTACGCACACCTTTACAGATTAATGAGTTTGTGATATTCTTTGCGATTTTAGCGGGTATTGGGGCGTTTGGCTTTTGGGGTATTATCATTGGACCTGCGATTACAGCGCTTTTCATCGCTTTATTGCGTGTGTATGAGCATGAATTTGTAGATAAAAATAAGGAAATGATATGATAAAAGTTGCAGTTCTTGGGACAAGTGGCTATGGCGGCGCAGAGATTCTTAGAATCTTAAACGCACATGATGAAGTAAAGCTTAATTATTTTGGGGCAAATACACAATCTGGACAAAGGATAGATAAAAGCTTAGGGCATTTTTATAAACACTTTGATTCTATCATGGATAATAAGAACTTAGAATCTGTGTGTGAAGAAAATGACTGCATTCTAGCGGCAACCCCGCATGATTTTTTAGCAAAAATACTCACAAAAGATATGCTAAAAAAATGTGTAATTATTGACTTATCCGCAGACTTTCGCTTGAAAAATGCTAAGAAATATGAAGAGTATTATAACTTCACTCACCCAAATATTTCTTTACTACAAGATTCTGTATATGGGCTAAGTGAGCTTTATAGAGATAGCATTAAAGAAGCAAATCTCATAGCAAATCCGGGCTGCTATCCTACTTGTAGCACATTATGTATTGCTCCATTTTTAAAGCATGGAATCATTGATAAAAAAAGCATTATAATCGATGCAAAAAGTGGGGTATCAGGGGCTGGTCGTAGCACAAAGCTAGATAATCTCTTTTGTGAAGTGCATGAAAATGTGAAAGCCTATGGACTGATAAACCACAGACATACAGCAGAAATTGAAGAGAATTTATCTATCATTTCAAATAGTGAAATCACGCTTAGCTTCACACCGCATTTAATCCCTATGAATCGCGGCATTTTAATCACTGCTTACGCACAATTAGAGAGTAAATATGAGAGCATTACAGAGAAAGAGATACAAGAGATTCTTACAAATTTCTATGCCAATAGCTATTTTATTAGAGTGCTAGAATATGGCGTAGCACCGCAAACGCGTTGGGTTAAAGGGAGTAATTTTGTCGATGTGAGTGTATGTCTTGATAAACGAAATAAGCGATTAATCATGATGGGAGCTCTTGATAATCTTGTAAAAGGTGCAGCAGGACAAGCCATACAGAATCTTAATATCCGCTTTGGATTTACAGAACATAAAGCTTTGGGGCAATTACCTTTGTTTCCATAGATTTTTTGGTGTGATTTAATTATTCTTGTAATGATTGAAGGATTTAATAATGCAAAACTACATAAGAAACTCTTTGTATTATAGTTTTGATTATTTTTAAGAATGTGTAAGCTAAAATATGTTTCAGTAAAATTAGGCTCAATATGCTAATTATCGATGTATCTTCAATAAAATAGTGTGTTGATATTTTTCAATTTCTTGTGTAATATTTTAATGTTTAATTTTATAAAAATATTTTGTTTTAATGTTTTAGCTAAGGAATCTTTCATGCAAAACACACAACAACTAAAACTTCTAGCCGTCATTGGTAATCCCATCAAGCATTCATTATCACCACTTATGCATAATTATGCATTGCAAAAGTTAGGGCTAAACTCATTTTATACGCGCTTTTGTCTTCCACAAGATATAGATTCTAGCGATTTGGCTGATTTTATTCTATCGAGTGATTTAGCAGGTGTGAATGTTACTCTGCCTTTTAAAGAGACATGTTTTAGGGCATTAGATAGCATTCAAGGTATTGCAAATGAGATTTGTGCAGTCAATACAATTGTGCGTAAAGACAATAAATTAATAGGATATAATACTGATGCAGAAGGGTTTTATTATGCGATAAAAAGTCATAATCCAAAGCATGTTTTATTGCTTGGTGCAGGTGGCAGTGCAAGAAGTATCGCAACCATTTTATCTAAAAATCATATCAAGCTTACAATCGCTAATCGCAGCACAGAGAAACTCGCATATTTTAGCCAATTTGGCGAAGCTCTAAGTTTTGCTGATTTAGGGGGCAAGACAGAGTGCTATGATATTATAGTGAATGCAACAAGTGCTAGTGTGAAGGGTGTGTTGCCCATGCAAGAAGAGATTCTAATTCCCTTATTACAGCAAAGCAAACTTGCCTATGATTTAATGTATCAAGCTAATGATACGCCATTTTGTGCTTTAGCAAAGCGTTATACACAAGCCCTAGATGGTAAAGCAATGCTTGTGTATCAAGGTGCTCTTGCCCTAATGTATTTTCATGATATGGAGATACAGGACATGCAATTTATGTATATAGCAAAGCTTATGGCGGAAGCCTTGAAAGTGAGTTTATAATAGAGCCTAAATGAAAATCTTTACTTTTTATATTGATAGGACTAAGAGAGATAAAAATAAATATCCATGAAATATACAATATTTATATTAAAACGCTACAATGTAGCACCGCTTTATTTTGAGTAAGCATGCGGTTGTAATTTATGTTAATTTAAGGAGCATATTATGGGACAATATATTGAGTTAAATCAAAGTAATTTTTCAGAAGTAACACAAAATGGCATTTCTCTTGTGGATTTTTGGGCGCCTTGGTGTGGTCCATGCCGTATGTTAGCACCAGTTATTGATGAATTAGCAGCAGATTTTGCTGGTCGTGCAAATATTTGTAAAGTCAATACAGATGAAGAGGAAGCGTTGAGCGCACAATTTGGAATCCGCAGCATTCCAACCATTATATTTATGAAAAATGGCGAGATAGTAGATCAAGTCATTGGTGCTACTACAAAGGCAGTCCTTGCGGATAAACTTAACGCTTTGTTGTAATATCGTAACATACAGGAAGATTCCATGATAGATTTAGCAATCATTGGTGGCGGTCCTGCGGGACTATCCGCAGGTCTGTATGCCACACGAGGTGGTATAAAAGATGTGGTGCTATATGAAAAGGGAATGCCGGGCGGACAGATTACGGGTAGCAGTGAGATTGAAAACTATCCGGGTGTGAGAGAGATAAAGTCGGGGCTTGACTTTATGGAGCCATGGCAGGAGCAATGCTTTCGTTTCGGTTTGAAACATGCGATGTCGGAAGTCATACGCGTTGAAAAGCATGGCGATATTTTTCATATTATCCATAATCAAGGTAAAGGTGAAGAGACACAGGAAGCAAGAAGTGTGATTATCACAACAGGTGGTCGCCCCAAAAAGTCAAATATTAAAGGCGAGCAAGAGTTTTGGGGTAAGGGCGTTAGCACATGTGCTACTTGCGATGCGTTTTTTTATAAGAAACGAGAAGTTGCTGTGCTTGGTGGTGGAGATACCGCATTAGAAGAAGCGATATATCTTACAAAGTTTGCTTCAAAAGTGCATCTTATCCATAGAAGAGATGGCTTTAGAGCCGCACCAGTAACGGTCCAACATGCAAAAAGCAATGAGTTAATAAATTTCCTAACCCCCTATGTCGTTACAGAAATTTGTGGCGATGAAAATGGTGTAAGCGGTCTAACGATTAGGAATCTTAATACAAACAAAGAAGAAAGACTAGAAGTGCCGGTCATATTTGAGTTTGTTGGCTATGAAGTGAATAATCAAATATTACAACAGAGAGATGGCTCATTTCTTTGCGAAGTGGATTCTTATGGTTCTGTGATAGTGGATCTAAAAATGCACACAAATGTGGCAGGTCTATTTGCCGCAGGTGATATACGCATAGATGCACCAAAGCAGGTTGTATGTGCTGCTGGAGATGGCGCACAAGCTGCACTTGAAGCTATTGCATATTTAGAGCAAAAACATTAAAAGCACAAAATATTAAAAGGCAAAAATATTAAAAAGGTAGGCTATGCTAGAAATTGGTATTTTTGGGGCAACAGGTAGAGTAGGTAAATTATTAATTGATGAGATTCTAGAATCTAAAAAAGCTAGTCTAGCAAGTGTGTATGTGCGGAATGAATTGCAATATAACATTCCATCAAATACGCTTGTTACAAACAGTATGGCTGATTTTTTAGAATCAAGTCAAGCCGTCATTGATTTTTCAAGCGCAGAGGCAACTAAGAATCTGCTAGAGTATGCAAAGACACACCCCACACCACTTGTGATCGGCACAACGGGTTTGCAACCATCGCACATTGAGCTTTTAAATGAATGTAGCAAAGCTATGCCTATTCTATATGCGACAAATATGAGTGAGGGTGTGGCTATGCTAAATAAGCTTGTTGCTCTGCTTAGCGCACAACTTCGCAACTATGATATTGAAATCACAGAAATTCATCATCGCTATAAAAAGGACGCGCCATCAGGCACAGCTCTAACTCTCGCGCAAACTGCAGCAAGTGCTAGAAACCTAGATGAAAACGCCCTTAAGTTTGGTAGGGAAGGCATAGCATTGCGTAATAAAGATGAAATCGGTGTGCTAAGTCTTCGTGGTGGCGATGTTGTCGGTCGGCATGTCGTTGGATTCTATGCTGATGGTGAGTATATCGAGCTAACGCATAATGCAACTTCAAGGGCTACCTTTGCAAAAGGTGCTTTGTATGCAGCCCTTTGGCTTGCGAAGCAGCAAAATGGGCTTTATAGTATGCAAGATATTTTTGAGTTTTAATACGGAGTGATTATGCAGATAAAAGATTCTCATACTATAAATGGTATCACATACTTTACCCCCCCCCCCCCATTATATCAAGCACACTAGACACAGACATTAGCGATACTTCTAAATCTAGCTTAAATACAGAATCTAATGCAAACTTTCACTTCCCAAGTGAAGGTATGGATATGCTATATCTAGCTGAAAATAAGCATTTTTGGCATATTGCAAGGCGAGAGTTTATCTATCAAGAGATAAGCCGTATTTTAGCCTCTTTATATCCGCAAGATAATGGCAAAAGCACAAAGATTCTAGATTTGGGTGCTGGGACAGGGAGTGTTACAAGGCATTTTTTATCGCAAGGTTTTAATAATATTGCATTAGGTGAAATCCACCCGCAAGGCTTAGAATACGCTAAAACCTATGGTATAAAAGACTTGTATTGTATGGATTTACTTGATGTGCCTTTTGCAGATGAGTTTGACTGCATTTTTGCCTTTGATGTGTTAGAACACATTGATGATGATTTAGTAGCGTTAAAAAATATGAAAAGTATGCTAAAAAATAATACAAAAAGCCTTTTAGCCTTAAGTGTCCCAGCACATAAATGGCTGTGGAATGCCCACGATGTGAGCGTGCATCATAAGCGACGATATACTAAAAATGAGCTTGTCGCTATTATGCAGCAAAGTGGCTTTGACATTGTATGTGCGAAGTATTTTTTCATTTCTATTACGCCATTACTTTGGGTTAGGGCATTGCTGCATTCTGCACCATATCCAACGCAAGATTCTCATATTGCAAAATCTCAAGCAAGTCAGCAAAATAACACATTAGATTCTCATACAGAATCTAGCGAAAAATCTAGCACAAACACAGAATCTGTGGCGGAATCTCACAAAGAAGAATTACGCGATACGCCACCGCCCGCACTTATCAATAAAGCATTACTAGGAATCTGTCGGCTAGAAAATAAGATTCAGCACTATCTCCCACAAAATCTTAGCGCCCCATTTGGTGGCTCACTGCTTGTAGTGGGGAGAAGTATAATTTAATGTGGGTTAAAATAATAATTTAATATTTTTTAACCCTAAAAGCAGTAACATTACTTATCATAAAAAGTTAAAGACATAAAAAGCAAATTTGTATGATTTTATGAATGATTTCAAAATATTTATAGAGTTAAAATTTATTTTGTAAATACATGTTGAGTATTGCTTTTGTGCTATGTGTTGTATGCAATTTTAACATAGATAAATTCTCATTTTTTCAGTATAATTCAAACTTTTTATATCACTTATTTGGTTATTATATGTTTAAGATTCAAAGTGCTATTTATGAGACTTTTATAAAAGAAGCCCCCGAGTATATACAATGCAGTTTGCAAGATTTAATCGCTTGTGATATTTTGCAAACACAAATCAAATCGGCTATAAGCACAAATCACACAAACAAAGATAATAGCTATATCCAATTGCTACTTAATCTTTCAAAAGATTCTAATATTTGTCATACTGAGTCTTTAGGCGAAGTATCTAAAAATCTAGAATCTACAAAAGATTCTAAAAAAGATATTTCGACTTTGTCTCAAAATGGCAAGATTCTAGATTCTAAAATAACGCACCCTAAACCCTGCACCCACCCAGATTTGGTAGAGAATCTAGAATCTAGTAAGTCTCCAAAACATTTAACAGAAATCCTAACTCATGTAAAGACTTCATCTCTCAATCAAACTCTCACAAATCACACGAAAAATAAAAATACACCACAAATTTTAATTTGTTCTAGCGAAGAGATTCTATTAGCAAAAGAAGCCCTTTGTGCTATCTTCAATCTAGCTTCCATGCAAAAAACAAAAAAGGAAGTAAAAGAAAGCGCACTGCCAATTGTATTGCCAGATATTAGACTTAGCCCATTTGATAGCACACAAAGTTTTTATGAAGAGTTTCATGAACTTTTTGCAAAGCTTGCCCTATGGTATGAGAATGATTGCAAACAGATTCTAATAAGCCCACCACATACACTCATGGCATTCATGCCAAGCAAAGAGTTATTACACAGCTTCTGTGTGCAGAAAAATGAAAATATCGTTGTGAAAGATTTTATAGCCACACTCATTCATTATGGCTATGAGCATGTAGAAATTGTTGAGATGCAGGGCGAGTTTTCACATCGCGGAGACATAATTGATATTTTTATCCCTAGCTTTGAATTTCCAGTAAGAATAAGCCTCTTTGACACAGAGATTGAAGAGATTAATTTTTTCAATCATGAGACACAATTAAGTCAAAATGAAATGATAGAGAATCTAAAGATATACCCCGCTATCTTTAGTCTCGATGAATCCCAGCACACACTCTTAGAATCTCGTATAAAAGAGTTAGATAATACGCTAGAGTGTAGTATAAACTCACTTGGATTCTGGTTTTTAAAGGACATTGGCGGACTTGATTTTTTGAAAACTTATAGCCATGTTTTTACACCAAAGGCATTAAGCGAGTATCTTTTAAACCTTGAGTTTGTCATGCCAGAAGTATTGCCACAAACTAACACAGAGTTTTATGTTTTAAAAGATTCTATAAATTTTAGAGACCTTGAGCCACTAAAGCTATCACAAATACATAATACACTAAAGCTAAATAGCAATAAAGATATAACAATCCTTAGTCCCACAAACGCTATGCTAAAAAGCTATAATCTAGAATCTTTATCTATAAAAACAAAGCAAATAATCACCCCCTTTTATCTTAATATCACTTCTAATGAAAAGCTATTTTTAAGCCTACAAAAACCACAAATCGTGCGTAAAAGAAAGGTAAGACTAGAGCTAGACGCACTAAAAGTTGGCGCTTATGTCGTGCATAGTGAATATGGCATTGGAATCTTTGAAGCTATAAAGCAAGTAAGCATTATGGGCGGCTTGAAAGACTTCATAAGCATTATTTATGCTAATGATGATAGACTGCTTTTGCCTGTTGAAAATCTCAATATGATAGAGCAGTATAGTGCTTATGATTCAGTGGTAAGGATAGATAAGCTTGGGAAATCAAGCTTTTTGAGACTAAAAGATTCTATCAAAGAAAAGCTATTTGCTATTGCTAATGAAATTATTAGATTACAAGCGCAAAGAACTTTAGCTAAAGGCGTAAAAATAGAGCTTGAGACACCAGACCAAATCACCGCATTTAATGCTTTTGAATCTAGCAGGGGCTTTACACTCACACAAGACCAAACCCATGCGATACAAGAGAGTCTTAAAGATTTAAAAAGTGGCATGATTATGGATAGATTGTTAAATGGCGATGTAGGCTTTGGTAAAACAGAGGTTGCTATGAGTCTTTGCTTTGCTAGTGCATTGAATGATTTTAATAGCATTGTGCTAGTGCCTACAACCTTGCTTTGCAATCAGCATTTTGAAAGCTTTAAAGAAAGACTGCATAATACAAAATTGCCTAATGGTAAGATTCTATACATTACAAAAATAGATAGATTCACAACCGGAGCACAAAAAAGGGCTATACAAGAAAATTTTAAAGATAATATACAGATTATAATCGGTACACATTCACTTTTTAACCTTGAGATAGAGAATCTTGGGCTAATGGTGATTGATGAAGAGCATAAATTTGGCGTAAAACAAAAAGAGCTTTTAAAGCAAAAAAGCCTTACAACACATATTCTATCCATGTCTGCAACCCCAATCCCTCGCACACTTAACATGGCTTATTCTAAACTAAAATCAATCAGTGAGCTAAAAACACCACCATTTTTTAAACAAGAGAGTAAAACTTTTGTAAAAGTAAAGCAAGATTCTCTCATAAAAGAAGTGATTTTGCGAGAGTTAAGAAGAGGGGGACAAATCTTTTATATCTTTAATAACATAGCAAAGATTAGCACAATACAAAGCTATTTGCATGATTTATTACCACAGCTTAGAATCTTAGTATTGCATTCTCAAATAAATCCAAAGGACACAGAAAAAGGTATGCTTGCGTTCTTAAAAAAAGAGTATGATTTACTGCTTTGCACCTCCATTGTAGAATCTGGCATTCATCTCCCAAATGCAAATACGATTATAATCGATGATGCACATAATTTTGGCATAGCAGACTTGCATCAATTAAGAGGCAGGGTAGGCAGGGGCAAGCATGTTGGCTTTTGCTATCTTTTAACAAGCGAGAATATCACGCAAGATGCAGCAAAAAGGCTACTCTCTTTAGAGAAAAACTCATATCTTGGAAGTGGGGCAGCCCTTGCATATCATGACTTAGAGATTAGAGGCGGTGGGAACTTGCTTGGCGAGGCACAAAGCGGACATATTAAGCAAGTAGGCTTTGGTATGTATGTGCGTATGCTAGAAGATACCTTGCAAAGCCTTTTGCAAAACGAGCAGCAAGAACAAAAGGTAGATATTAAGCTATCAGTTTCTGCGTTTTTAAAGGAGAGTTTAGTCTCAAGTGAGCGTATGCGACTTGATTTATATCGGCGTTTATCACAGGTTAAAAGTGAATTTGAAGTGCGTGAGATTGAGGGCGAAATAGAGCAGAGATTTGGCAAGCTTGATATATATAGTTTGCAGTTTTTAGAGATTATTATTATTAAAACACTCGCTTTGCAGCTTGGCATTAAAGCCATTAGCAACGCAGGATATAATATAAGTCTTATAGGACATGATGATACAAGAATCACACTTCAATCCCCAACAAAAGATGATGATGATATTTTAAATACGATTAAAACAAAACTAAAAGAACTTATAGGAATGTTGAAGAAATAGAGTGATTGTAATATATAATGGATTGTAAAATTATCCCCAATGCTTCAGAGATTCTAAATAGCTTTCAGTTAGAATTGGTAAGTAAAATATAGAATCTAATCTAGCAAACATTGTAAAGCAAATAGTTGCAAAATTCATTTACCGCAAGACTAAAACACACATTTTAAAATAAATACTCTAAGATTTAAACCCTTATGTATCAAGCAAGATTACACGCTATTTACTTCTTCGCGAGTCATTCTTGTTGTAAGATTCCATACTTTTTTACAATAAACTTTTATATTTTGATCTTACATTAACTCTTACTAGAGCGGGTCATAACGCTATCAATTAAGCCATATTTTTGTGCTTCATCTGCACTCATATAAAAATCTCTTTCACAATCTTGTGTGATTTTTTTCACACTTTGACCTGTGTTTGCGGCTAGAATATCATTAATGATAGTTTTTAGTCTTAGAATCTCTTTTGCCTGTATCTCAATATCTGTTGCCTGTCCTCTAGCCCCACCCAAAGGCTGGTGTATCATAATCCTTGCGTGTGGCAGGGCGTAGCGTTTGCCTTTTGTGCCACAGCTTAACAGAAATGCACCCATAGATGCTGCCTGTCCAACGCATATAGTGCAAATATCTGGCTTGATATAGTTCATCGTATCATAAATGCTAAATCCACTTGTAACGCTACCACCGGGTGAGTTAATATACAAAAACACATCTTTTTGCGGATCTTCTGCCTCTAAAAAAAGCAGCTGGGCTACAATCGAGCTTGATACAGAATCATCAATTTCACCGCTTAACATAATGATTCTATCTTTTAATAAACGAGAATAAATATCATAGCTTCTCTCTCCCCTACCTGTCTTTTCAATAACATAAGGAATGTAATTCATATCTTTACCTCTCTTTAGATTCTAAATAAAGTCGTTATTATAGTTAAAAACACACTAAATCAAACAATTAAGCTTTTAGCTCTTTAAAACTCTCATTTGCTTTTTCAATCACTTCATCGATAATTGCTTCATTAAAAGGCTTACACATAAAGCTTGTTTCAAATTGAGATGGTGCAAAATTTACACCTTTTTCAAGCATTTTTGCATGGAATCTTGCATAAAACTCTGTATCAGATTTTGCCGCACTATCCCAATCTATCACTTCATTTTCTGCGAAAAAGAAGCCCATCATACTGCCTCTAACACAAGTTTGCAGGGCAATATCATATTTTTTTGCAGCAGATTCTAAGCCTTTTGCCAATCTATTTGCTAGAGATTCTAATCTCTCATAAAGCCCTTTATCTTGTTTAATGATGGCTAGTGTAGCAAGTCCAGCACTAACAGCGATTGGATTCCCACTTAGTGTGCCCGCTTGATACACGCCGCCAATGGGTGAAAGCATATCCATAATATCAGCCCTACCGCCAAATGCAGCAAGTGGCATACCACCACCTATAACCTTACCATAAGTGCTTAAATCTCCCCTCACGCCATAAAACGCATAAGACCCTTGCAAACTTGCCCGAAATCCACTCATCACTTCATCAATGATTAGCACAATATTCTCTTTATCACAAAGATCTCGCAAACCTTGTAAAAATTCCTTCGTCGAGGGCACAAGTCCCATATTACCAGCAATAGGCTCTATGATAATGCAGCCTACATTGCCACTTAACTTTATGCACTCTTTTACAGAATCTAAATCATTATATTTTGCTACAAGCGTATGTTTTGCAATATCTTGTATAACGCCTTTTGAGCTAGTCTCGCCAAAGGTTGCAAGCCCACTCCCACTTTTTACCAAAAGACTATCACTATGCCCATGATAGCAGCCCTCAAACTTGATAATATCATCTCTCCCGCTAAATGCCCTGGCAAGTCGCAAGGCACTCATAGTAGCCTCTGTTCCGCTATTTACAAAGCGGATTTTCTCCACACCCTCACATACACTTATGATTTCTTTCGCTAGATTTGTCTCTAGCTCCGTTGGTGCGCCATAGCTTAAGCCCTTTGCTACCGCTTCTTGCACGGCTTTTACCACGAAACTATCACTATGTCCTAAGATAAGCGGTCCATAGCTTTGCACAAAGTCAATATAGCGGTTATTATCCTCATCAATGATATATGCCCCTTTTCCTTCCTTAATAAATCGCGGTGTGCCACCCACACTGCCAAACGCACGCACAGGGGAATTCACCCCGCCGGGTATAACCTGCTTTGCCTCATTAAACGCATTGATACTATGTAAAATCGTTTGCATATCTTTATCCTTATATTATCTTACCACTTGTGTGAATCTTGTTTATTAGAATGCCCATCTTAAATCAGCCTTTAATCCAAACACTTCACACATATACAAGTGTGATTATAACAAAAATCTAATATTTTTTAATCATTAACATGATTTGCATAATATTTAAACACTAAGAGATGTTGAAAAATTAGATATCTTGCCTACCCAAGATGATAATAAATTGGGTTCTATGTTTACAAATACGCAGTAATTAATAGATAATAAACTCAAGTCCTTGTGGTGTATTATCAATGATTTTCAAGGATTATGATATTCCGACACAAAAGCAAATGTTTTATCAGGATTAGGTTAAACATGTTTCGTTAATGCAACGATTTATTATTGTTTTGTATAAAAGATATTAATATTTTATGTGTTATCGAATCTTTTTTATCCTATTATGCCCTATTTTTAGAATCACACTGCTTTTTGTAGCAAAAATCCCGCGTTTATCAAGCACGATAATATCACTTACACTCTCTGCAAACTCCATGGAAAAATCACCATTTGTGGGGTTTGCTGATGATGAATATAGCCATTTAAAGCCTTGTAGAAAATCATTGTGTAAAGTATCTTTTACCACTCTAAAGCTACTTCCATTTGGCAGTATAAATGAAGTTTTTTTAGCCCTTCTTATCATATTTCGCATAGAAGTGGGTGTGCGATGTGGGATAGAATCTAGCTTTGCTATCTCCTTTAAAAGCGGTTTGTTGAGATTTGCACCCTTTTTTTGATTAATGATTCTAGAATCTTTTGATAATAGTCCTATGGTGGTATCTGTCTGGGCAAGTATTACTGCATTATGTATTGAATCTAGGCTTAAAGGCATAAGATTTATGGGGCATGTTTTAGACATGTTGTATCTTATTGTATCTTAGCAAAGTATGAAAGTAAGTCTAGAAAGTTTGGAAAAGAAGTTTGGATACATTCAGTATCTAGTATCTTACCGCCGCACGTACAAGCAGCGATAGCAAAACTCATGGCAATGCGATGATCACCTTTAGAATCTACCACGCCTTTTTGAAGTGTGCCGCCTATAATATCAAAGCCATCATCATATTCTACACATTGTATCCCAAAGCTTTTTAAGCCTTGTGCGACAACAGAGATTCTATCACTCTCTTTTACGCGTAATTCTGCGGCGTTGCGTATCCTTGAAGTCCCTTTTGCGACACTACAAGCAATGCTTAGGGCGGGTATCTCATCAATTAACCATGCGATATTTTCTGTAATATCCACTGCCTTTAGTTCTGTGCTAGAGATTGTAATATCTGCTATTTTTTCATAGTCATTTTTCTCGTTTTCATAGCGTATTTTTGCACCCATTTTTTCTAGAATCTTAAATGCTTCAATACGCGTTTTATTTATCATTACACGCCTTAGAGTGATTGAAGTCTCTGGCATAATGCACGCAAGCACAGCAAAGAAAAATGCTGATGAAGGATCATTTGGGATTGATACATCAAAGGCTTTTAGCGGCTTATTTTTCATATCAAAAGCACCAAAGGGCGTGATATGTAATTTATCATCTTTTTGTTGTAAATAGGGATTTTTCTGCAGGGCATATAGCATATTTTCTGTATGATCTCTACTTAACTCACATTCACTAAATACTGACTTTTCACTGCCTTGTAATGCGGCTAGTATCAATGCGCTTTTTACTTGAGCTGAAGCGATTTGTGAGTGATATGTGAATCCTTGCAATTTGTTTTTGCTTGGGATAACACAGAGTGGGGCGACTTCTTTTACGCCATCTTTAGTCTTAATTATGCGTGAAGTAATATTTGCCCCGATTGAGCGAAGTGGCTTAAGGATTCTCCCCATTGGACGAGCATGTAAATATATGTCTCCACATAGCACCGCATAGAGATTTGCCCCTGCTAATAAACCTGTGAAAAGTCGCATAGAAGTCCCAGAATTACCACAATATAAAATATCATTTGGGGTTTGTAGCCCCTTTTTTGGTGGGGTGAGTAGCAAGTCCCCATTTTTTTCAAATTTTGCTTTAAGTCCTAGATTCTGTGCGATAGTAAGGCTTCTTTGCGTATCTTCTGCGCGTAAAAAGTGCTTTACTCTGCATGTAGAATCTGCAAAGAGACTAAACATGCAAACACGATGCGATAGGGATTTATCACTTGCTAAAATATCTAAGTCTGCTCGTATTTCTTGCTGTATTGGCGAAATTTCTAGATCCATAATATTCCTTGATAAGACCTACAATTTTGTATAAGTGAAAATAGTATAGTATAGCTTAGCATAGAGACAATAGATTCTAAACACATTATATAAATCATCTTGCCTTTATAATAAGCTAATAGACAACACTAAACAATAGGGCTTAGTGAAGATTTGTAGTTAAAGAGTAGGCTTAGTGTAAAATGCTTGAAAGATTCTATACAAACTACAACATAATCAAATTATTACAGATTACCAGTTTGCATTTGTGCAAGCTTCTTTATCACCTAAATCACATGCTTTCTTGTAATACTCTTGGACTAGTGTTGTATTCTCACTCACGCCTTTTGCATTGCGATACATATAGCCTAGACTAGAACATGCCTTTGCCTCTTTTTCATCACATAGCTTTTTATATGATTCTATAGCCTTTGCATAGTCGCCATCATTATATGCCTTATTTGCCTCATCAAGAGTTGCTGCAAACATAGAAGTAGCACAAAATCCCAACATTGCCATAACACAGATAAATTTACGCATATCAAATCCTTTACAATAAAATAAGTATGAATTGTAATGTAAAATTTCACATTTTTTACTTTTTTTTTACAAGTTTTACATAATATTTTATAGAATCTTTTTATTTTGGCTTTATAAGAGATAACATCGACATAGCATATAATAACAATGCAACATAGAGAAATAAATCTATAATACCATAACGCTGCACGATAGGCTGTGAGAAAAATGGCGATACAAACTGACCAAAACAAGCCGTAGCACTCAAGATTCCAATGGCTTTGCCAATGTGTTCCTTTGGGACGATTGAAAGTAAAAACGAAGAGTTATTAACAATGATTGCTCCGCCACCAATGCCAACTAAAAGTAGCCCAAACACCACCGCATAAATATTATGTAAAAGATAAATGAGTAAAAATCCACTCCCCATACATAAGAATCCAACGATATAAATCCCTTTAACAGACAAAAAGTTGCGTATGCGTGGATAAAAAAGCGATGAGGTGCCATAGGCAAAGGCAGATGCAGAGATACAAAATCCCACAAGCATTTCACTATGTCCTAGATTCTGTGTGATGAGATAGGGAATCTGCGTTGGCGAAGTATAGTAAGCAATCATAATAACAAAGCCAAAGAAATAACAAGGTAGAATAGATATAATCTTAAATTCCTTGCTAGAAGTCTCTACATGTGCGACTTTTTTAAGAGGGCGAGGCTCAAAAAGTGTGGTAGAAACAAAAAGCATTAAAAAGATTCCAAGTCCATACACATAGAATGGATAATGCCAGTCAAAATGGGCTAAAATCCCACCAAGCGACATAAATAATGCACTCCCACAAGCAGTAGCAAAGCCCTGCAATCCAAGGGCTTTTTGCCGCTCTTCCCCTACATAATAATCTGCCACTAAAGCACTTGCAGCTGTCATAACAAATGCGGTTGAAATGCCAAAAAGCGCCCTTGTAAATAAAATCCAATAGATATTATCCCAAAACGCACCAATGACACCGCTCACACTCCATAAAAACATAGAAGCAATAAGGAATTTTAACCTGCCAAACTTATCGATTAAAACCCCACTTAAAGGTGAAAATAGCATGATAAACAAAGCAGGTAAAGTAAGCACAAGTTTTGAAAGTGTCTCAATATGTGGAATATATGCGAAGTGATTCTCAATAGCAGGTATTGAAGTAGCAATAATAGTCCCACCAAGCACCGTCATAGATGTGCTTGAAAAGAGGGCAAACATAAAAGTTGGACGATGTGTAATGGTGTATAATTTCTGTTCAAGTCTATTTTGTGGAATCTCTGGCATATAAACTCCAAATCCTTAAATCTTTAAGCTATATTGAGATGGCTATTTGTAATACCTTGTATTTAGAATCTAAGCATGGTTAAAGCACATAATACTATGCAGCTTTGGTGCTATCTGTAAATTGCTGCTCTTGCTTTAATACTAAACGCTTGATATTCTCCCAATGTGTATTTATAATGATAATTCCAATTAAGACAACCGGGACATGTGTGCCAATTTGTGCGTTGATATTAATAGATTCTGGCAGACTAAATATATTTGGTATAACAAAGGTTAAAACAATACCGCTTAAGACCCCAAGTAATGATGAAAGCGAAGAGATTTTAAACACCTTACCAACAATCCCCCATACAATAAGCCCACAAACCCCCTCAACTGGAATTAAAAGCAAAACGCTACCGATAGCAGTGGCGACACCTTTTCCACCATTAAAGCCCAAAAATGGACTATAACAATGCCCTAGTATCGCAAGAATAGCAATGGCATATTGTGTCTCAAAGCTTAAACCCATAAGCTTTGCGATAAGCACGACAAACAGCCCTTTAAACGCATCAAGCAATAAGGTAAGCAGTGAGAAAAACTTTGCTTTTTGCGGAGAGATCGCAGCAAACGCACGATATACATTTGTAGCCCCTGTGCTTTTTGAGCCTATTTCTAAAATATTTTGCTTTGCAAAAATCTTTACTAGCAATGCACCAAAAGGAATGCTACCGATGAGATAAGCACATATATATAATAAAATATTTGGATTTGTATCCATTAAAATGCCTTTATGTAGAATCTAGCTAAGGATTATAGCCTATTTTTGTAGATTTCATCGCTTTGTGCGTCAATGGCGTGTAAATTATGCAAGATTTACAGGGATAATACCCCGAATGGAATTGATACAATAAATCTCACTTGCTTCATATAAATCCTTTTTATATAGAATCTTTTCAGTGCATATACCACATTTTATAAGAGTATTACGCAGTGTCCCAGCAAGGATTCCTAAACTTTGTGGTGGTGTGTAATATTTACCATTTTTAGCAATTATAATATTGCTTCTTGAGCCTTCAAGTATCTTGCTATCCCTATCTATGTAGATATAATCAAAGCATTCATTTTTAGCAATGCTTATCGTAGCGTCTTTGAAATGCTCTCTTTTTGTAGTCTTATGATAGCTTAGTGGCGTTATAGTATCAAGTGTGGCTAATCTTACTTTAGTATTGTTTATGGGTTGTAATGCTTGAATGCTACATGTAAGATTCCCTTCTTTTGTTAAGAGTAGGCGGCAAAGTGAGAAGTCGTTTGCGATAAAATCATTATTTCCTATTTGCAGTAACTCTTGTAGCGTATGTATAGAATCCCATAAATACAGAATGGCATTTGTATTATCGTTATAAAGTGTAGAATCTGGCGTGGTTTTATTGTGTTGAGTGTAATAACTAAGAGATTCTAATCTCATAATATGATATTGCATGTCTCTGTTTGGCAAACTAGATTTGGCTAAAATCTCTAAAGATTCTAATATGTTTAAATCTTTATGGGTATGTGGTGTATTTATGTCTAAGTGTTTCAAAGCAGATTCTATGGCTGTATAGTTAAAGCCCAATGCTTTTGCACTACTATAAAGCCTATATAAATGAGAATACAAAAGAAATACAGAATCTTTGTGTAGTAGTATTGTTTCAATCAAAGAAAAATCCATAATGTTTTGTTCCTAGTGATGAGATCTATAATTTTCTAGAATCTTATTTAAAAAGGTTTAAAAGAGAGGTGATATGGATTCATATTGTTGTGTGCGTGTAAGACTTGTGAAACTCTCATTTTTTTAAAGTCATAGAAAATGTGAAATAGCACTCGGGATTCTAATAAATCTACACTCTAGCCACCAAATCCCTAAATTCAGCAAAAAGCTTACTTGCTTCGCGTGGTCCCGGACTTGATTCTGGGTGGTGCTGGACTGAAAAGATTGGTGAATCTTTATAACAAACCCCTTCAATCGTATTATCAAATAGATTTCTATGTGTGATAGTAGCGACTTCCATTATAGATTCTGGCACATTGTAGTTGTGATTTTGTGCGGTGATTTCAAGTGTGTTTGTCTGCATGTTTTTCACCGGGTGGTTGCCACCATGCTGTCCAAACTTAAGCTTATAGGTAGTATATCCATGCGCGTTACTTAAAAGCTGATGTCCTAGACAGATTCCAAAGATTGGAATCTTTTCTTTAATAAATAGTTTGATCTTTTCAATCTGGTCTTGCAATAACACAGGATCTCCCGGACCATTACTTAAAAAAATACCGCTAATCTCTTTTTGCTTGTATCTCTCTATTAAAGTTTTTGCATCAAAGGTATGCGGCACGACTTCTACGATTAGTCCTACTTGGCTAAGTTCATTTAGGATATTTCGCTTTATACCATAATCGATGGCTATAATTTTTTTCTTTGTCTTATCGTTAATATCAATTTTTGGATATGAAAAGTTAGCAAAATCAAAAGTGCTTTCATCATGTATATAGGATTTTTCTGTGCTAACTTCTGCGACATAATTTATCTCTTCTATCCTTTTAGCCGATAATAAGGCTTTCTGCAAAGATTCTCTATCTTTTAATTCACTTGATGCGATCATCATCATAGCCCCATTATTACGCAACATTTTCACAATGCCCCGCGTATCGACATTACAAATCCCTATAAGATTATTCTCAATGAAAAATGACTGCAAATCCTGCGTAGAGCGAAAATTCGAGCTAATGCTGCTTAGGTTTCTAATAAGCACACCTTTTGCAAAGGGCTTTCTACTCTCCATATCCTGCGGATTACACCCGACAATGCCAATCTCTGGCATACAAAAAACAATAAACTGCCCCGCATAGCTTGGATCACTAATAATCTCTTGATAGCCTATCATAGAGGTATTAAAGACTGCTTCACCAATGGCTGTGCCTTCCTTGCCAAAGCCTTTTGCTTGTAATAAAAGCCCATTCGCAAAATAGAGCCATATATCATGTAGTTTCATCGCTTAAGCCCTTTTATTGAGTTCTTCTTCATAGAGTTTTGCAAAAATCAACTCATACTCTTCACTGCCCGGAATTAACTTTCGTTTATAATTTTTGATTTTTTCGACTGCATTATCATAAGCATGCTCGTGGAAGTCAAAATAGGAATCAATAGATTCTATAACAAAGTTTTTCACAACATTTTCTGGGACATTAAAATCAATATAGCTTTCTTCAAAAAGTGCGTCTAGAATATCATGGGCTAACTGGCTGTAACGCTCTTTATATGAAAGTAGAAAACCCTTTTCTTTTGCAAGCTGCTTTTTTATCATTGCAAATAGCTGCTTTTCATTCACCTCATCTTCTTCGATTGTGTCTTGGTGTGCTTCTAGCAATTCCCTTGCTTTAGATTCGATGGCGTATTCTTGCTGCATATCTTCTTTTATGAGTGTTGTGGTAAGGCGATTAAGATTTGGTAAAGCAGCATTGATTTGGACTAGATTTGAGCGACTTAACTCAAGGATAATGCGTTCTGCTAAGAATTGTGCGTGTTGCGGTTTTAGTTTCATGATTTCCCCTATTTAGAACCATTTGCATTATGTTTTTATTAAAATAAAGATGCTTATTATAACATAAATTTATCAAGGCAATAAGATTTCACAATCATATCTCATTGACAATAAAACCTAGTCGCGGATACTCTTCTAATCGTGGCAATACAATTTCTTTTAGTGCTTGCTGCAGTGGCAGGGCGTGTATGCTGATAGAAAGGGTATAATCTTTAAATTCTAGTGTTATCTTTTTCTCTTTAGCAAGGGCTACACTTAAAGCAAAAATAAAGCTTAGAATCTGCAGGGCATCGTGTTGTGGCAAAAGATTCTCAAGTGTTTGGGTGATGATTTTTGGTCGCTTTTTATGTGAGGATTCTAAAAGTGTGGCAATCGTATAACGCTCTTTATGTCCAAAGCCATAATGCAGGGAATGCAATGCAATATAGGCACTATGTTTATGTGCTTGATAGAAGTTAAAGTTTGCCCCGATATTATAGAGTTTGCTAGCAACACTTAAGGCTTTTAGGTGAGAATCTTCTAGGTCATAAGACTCTTTTAAGAGATTAAAAAGTGTCTTTGCATGTTTGCCAATACTTTTAGAATCATCAAGGCTTGTGAGAAAAATATCTTGCAGGGATCTTACACTTGGGTTAATATCATTTGGAATCTTTCCGTGATGATAACGCAACATATCGCTTAAAAACGCCCCCTCACGCACACCAACACCACTTATAATAAGCTTTTTTGCACTTAATTCCTCTAAAATCACTTGTAAAATAAGCAAACCCGGTCGTATAGAATCTATACGCCCCTCTTCAAAGCCACTCTCTAAAAGCCACTCATTACTCGCATGTATAATCGTCTCTAAATGCTCTAAGATATTTTCTACACAAAACTCATAGCCATGCAGAAAATTAAACGCATAAGATTCTAAATCCATTTCATATTTCGCATACGCGCGAATACTCCCGCCAATCCCAAATACATTGAGATTTTGCATAAAAGATGAACTCAAACAAAAAGCCTTAATATCTTTAATATGCTCTTTTACATACTTTCTTACATACTTATATGCTTCTTGCATGTTATTGTGGTCAAAAAAGAGTTCTTTTAAGCGGATACTCCCTAGATTGAGTGATACCATCGTTTGTATTACACCATTTTCAATACAGGCAAGCTCTGTGCTACCACCGCCAATATCAATGGTAACACCACTTTTTTCATGCAATAGATTTGCACATGCTAATGCACCATAATAGGCTTCTTTTGTGCCGTCTATAACCTTTATAGCAATGCCGCATTCCTTTTTCACTTGTGCTATAAATTCCGCTTTATTTGGTGCATCTCGCAGGGCTGAAGTCGCTACGCATATAAGCTTTCTACTCTTTAAGGAATCACTTACTTTTTTAAACTCTTTTAGTGCGTTTAAAGCCCTTGCCATTGCTTGTGGTTGTAAATAAGAATCATGCTCATAACTGCCTTCAGAAATACGCACTTTTGACTTTAACTCATGGATAAGATGGAATCCGTAGCGACTTGTTTTTTGAAAGATCGCCATTCTTGCCGAGTTTGATCCAATATCTATAATCGTTGTAATTTTTGCCATAGTTATCCTTTATCAAATAAGGTTATGTATGTTCCATGCCTTTTGTGTCAATAATCGCATCAACAGGGCAGACTTCTATGCAGTTTGGGCTTTCTGCATAACCCGCACAAAGAATACATTTTTCTTGTGTGATGATATAAATGGGCTCTCCAATGTTAATGGCTTGTGTTGGGCATACATCGCGACACGCATCACAAGCAATACATTGATTGAGAATAGCAAGTGAAGACATAAGGTTTCCTAATATTTTGTGTTAAAGATTTTGGTTAAAAACTTTGTGTATTATACAATAAAACTTAAACTAGAAAACTATGTGATAGTTTTGTTTGATGATATTTTTAGAGTGTTTTATATAGGGAATAGGGCTAAACACTTCATAATATTTTGCTATAATTTATACTTTTTAATGTTTGGAATCTCTATAAAGTAAATATTGTGTTAAGTAAAATTTTTAGTATAAATCCAAATAGAGTTTAGATTCCAAAAAAGAAACACAAGTAGTTAATAAAGGGGATTTATGGTAAAGCAAGAAGATACGCAGTTTGCCTATACTTATATGAATGCGAATATGCATACACCACTTGCAGTATATAAGGGCATTAACGCACATTTTTTATTAGAATCTGCTTCACTTGAAAGTGGTAAGGGGCGATATTCTATAATCGTTCGTAATGTAAATTTTGGCTTACAAAAAAGAGATAAAGACTATACATTTGAAACCTATATAAAAGATTCCCCAAAAAATGGGGCAAATAGCTTTTCTTTGTCAAATCTTACAGAATATGAAGAGTTACCCCCTTTTTTAATGCAGCTAAAAGATTCTATTCTCTCTATACAAAATAATCATGTAAAAGATAAGCCGAGTTTTGATTTTTTAGAACTTGCAAAAGTGTTTAGAAATGCTTTGCCTAAAATCCCAAAGATTTTAGAATCTCTGCCCCTGCCACTTGGTGGGCTAGGCTATGTTGGCTATGAATTTTTTAGTGAATGTGAAAATGTGGTATTTCAGCAAGAAAGCCTATATAATGCACCTGAAGCCCTGCTTGTATTCCCGCAAGAATGCGTTGTATTTGATCATTTTTATGATTCTATGTATATCGTTGTCAATACGCTAGATAATGGGGCTAAGGCAAGATTAGAAGTATTGCAGCAAGAGATTCTATCACTACAAAATACACAGACAAATGAGCTTTTAAACGGGCATGAAGTTTTAGAATCTAGTATTGTGTATGAAGATTCTAAAGAATGGTATGAAGCAAATGTAGCAAGAATTAAAGATGAGATTTATAAAGGCACATTTCTGCAATGTGTGCTTAGTCGAGCTATCGCCATTAAAAGCAATATGAATCCGCTGTATTTCTATGAGACACTAAGACATAATAATCCAAGCCCATATATGTATTATTTAGATTTTGGATCTTTTAGTGTTATTGGGGCTAGTCCTGAAGTCATGCTGCAATGCAAGGATAATATACAGACATTGCGACCTATCGCTGGGACTAGAAAAAGGGGGATAAACGCACAAGAGGATAGAATCTTAGAGCAAGAATTGCTAGAAGATGAAAAGGAAAATGCAGAACATTTAATGCTTGTTGATTTAGGGCGAAATGATATTGGGCGAAATGCTAAGATTGGAAGCGTAAAAGTAAATGCGTTTAAGGTTATTGAGCGATACTCAAGCGTTATGCATATTGTATCAGAAATATGCGGTGAGATTATGGAGGGGCGGGATAATAACGATTGCTTTAAGGCATGTTTCCCTGCTGGAACGGTGAGTGGAGCACCAAAGATTGAGGCGATCACCAAACTCGCACAATATGAGACGCATAAACGATCTATTTATTCTGGTGCGATTTTGTATTTTACTAGAAATGGTGATTTAGATTCTGCGATTACTTTGCGTTCTGCGGTATTGCAAGATGGGATCTATTATTTACAAGCTGGAGCAGGCATTGTTATGGATTCTATCCCTACAAATGAATATATTGAAACATGTAATAAAATGAAAGCCCTTTATGATATTTTGATACAACCACAAGGGCTTTCATTATAGGGATTAGAGTTTTAGAATTTCTGCCTTTATAGGTGCGTGCAGGGTTTAGGGTGCAGGATAGCAAGAATTTAAAATTCAAAGCAATACAGACTTTTTGCTTATATTTCCATAAGTTTATGTTAAGTTATTTTGCTTGTATTGAGAAAATTGCAAATACAACACATAGTAGAGTTGTATAACATGGATATTTAATTTAATGGACTGCCTAATAATTTAGAAACCAGGTTTCAGGTTATAATAATGCAACCAAATCTCCATAAACCTAACACTGTTTTGAATTTAGTTGATAGAAGATCGGAATGTAAGAACCATGTAATTGTGATAACTATCATATAAATAGCAAAAATACAAACTTTAGTTTCTATGAATTACACCTATAGGAGATTAAAGTTGAATTCTAGTTTCTAATAATAACTGGCATTTTCTAACGACTAATTACCGCAAGGTAACAATAAGAAAAAGCATATTGTGGCACCATTAGACTCACTTAGTTTAGATTTCATGCAATGATTAAAAGCTATTTGTCCTAGAAATACACCTAAAATTTAGGCAATACTCCATCATTAAGATTAATGGTTTGCACATCACCTATAAGGGCGGTGCTAGATTGTGCTGCCATTTTGATTTCTCTCTCTTCGTTTCTATCTACAAAAAGCGTGTATTTGCTATTGTATTCAATCTTTATTGTGCGTGTTTCGCCATTGCGATTTTTTGCTAGAATGAGTTCTGCTTCATGCACCTCTGGGGCTTTGTATTGCTCCTCTATTTCAACACTAGAATCTTCGCTTTTACTCTTTCTCTGCTTGGCAATTCGATTTCTTGACTCCCTTTCTTTATACACCTCATCGCGATATAAAAATAAAATCACATCAGCATCTTGCTCGATAGACCCACTCTCGCGTAAATCCGACATAATGGGCCTCTTATCATCTCTTAGCTCTAAGGCACGATTAAGTTGTGATAATGCAACTATAGGGATTTTTAACTCACGGGCAAGATTCTTTAATCCGCGACTAATCTCAGCGATAATCTCATGTCTAGCCGCCGCATTCGCATTTGACATGCCAGACATAAGCTGAAGATAATCAATCATAACAATGCTTACACTAGGGTCTTTAATCTTTAGCTTCCTTAGCTTTGTGCGGAGTCCTGCAAGGCTTAAATGTGGGTTATCATCGATATAGATATGTGTTTCACAGAGTTCTTGAGCGGATTTTGAAAGCTTTGTAAATTCATTATCGTCCATACTACCTGAACGCACATTTTGCAGTGGCACCATGCTTTTTGCCGAAAGCATTCTTGTCATAAGCTGTTCTGCTGGCATCTCAAGGCTAAAGATTGCTACACCTTTTTGACTGCTTAGAATCCTTAAGGTCATGCTAAGGATTAAGGCAGTTTTACCCATCGCAGGTCTTGCACCAATGACTATTAACTCACCCGCATTAAAGCCTGTGGTAGCGTTATTTAGCTTACTAAAGCCTGTATCTATACCCTTTAGCGCCCCATGCTTTGCTTGATTCTCTTTAATAAGACGCATGGTAGATTCTACAACTTCATAGGCATTTTTAAACGCATTATTTGTATCTTGTATACTTAGGGCATAGACTTTTTGCTCTATATCTGCAAGGATATTTTGTGCGATAGAATCTGGCTTCATACTCTCATCTCGCATAAAGCTTGCTAGAGAAAAAAGATTTCTTTTAATAGAGCTATTTTTAATCATTTTGACATAGGTATCAATGTCTGCAATGGGCGATTCAGCAGCAATTAATGCAATATCATCAAGGCTTACTTTCATGCTTTTTTGCATTTCTATACAAAGGAATTCTGGGGTAATGGGCGTCTCATTTCTATGCAGATTCTCACATGCCTTAAACATTTCAACATGTAAGGGCAGTGAAAAATCCTGTGCAACTAGACTATCACATATCTCATCAAATTTATCTGGACTAAAAAGAATCGCAGATAGCACAACCCTTTCAATCTTGCTGTCTAGCTCTTGCATGTGTTTCCTTTGCTTTGTGTTAGTAATGATAGCTGTTACAATACAATTTCATTGTGGTAATATGATAAATAGAGATTATGTTACATGTATTTCACATGCAATATTTAAAGCCTTGTCGTGCGTATAGAATCTGCTATATCTCTTTGTGTAACTATCTTTAGATAGTCTTTATAGATTTGCTTATAGTTTAGCAAAATCTTTTCATTTAGCTTTGTAAAAGGATAAATGCTAAAATTCTTTCTATTTTTATCATAATAAGTATAGATGAGATGCGTATGCAGGTCATGCAGGGTTATTTTCTTACTTTTAGAATCTTTTTTGATTTTTACTCCAGCAAACATTCCAACGCGTTTTTCTAAGCCTTTTTGTGCAGAAATCATATTGCCAAGCGAATAGATTACAAGCGTGTTATTAATCCACTCAATAGGCTGCACGACATGGGGATGATGACCGATTATTATATCTACCCCAAGTGTTGAGAGATAGTGTGCAAACTCTTCTTGCTCTTTATTTGGCTTAAAATCATACTCATTGCCCCAGTGCATTGAAACCATGAGTAAATCCACTTTATTACGCACATTTTCTATGTCTTTTTTTAGCATTTCCTTATTATACACATTGACTAAATATTCTTTATTCTTTGGGATAGGTATGCCATTTGTGCCATAAGTGTAGGCAAGTAGCGTGTAGGTTATGCCATTTTTTTCATAGATTTTTGCTGTGTTTCTTTCATTTTCACTTATATAGCTTCCAGCGGCAATCACAGGCTTTTTACTCCAATACTCTCGTGAGTTTATAATCGCTTTTTCGCCACGATCTAGTGTATGATTATTTGCAAGTGAGATGAGATTAAATCCTAGATTAATTATGCAATCGCCAAATTCCTGCGGTGAATTAAATGCAGGATAGCTACTTAGCCCTAGCTCTTTTCCACCTAGAATTGTCTCTTGATTATAAAAGGCTAAGTCATATTGTGAGATAAGCGGGGCTGCGTGTATAAACATTTTACTAAAATCATAGCTAAAAGTTGGTTTTGCTTTAGAATCTTTTTCTTGTGGCAATGTATATTTTGCGTCATTATATACTGCGGTATGCAAAAGTGCATCACCACCCATTATAAGTGTGAGTTCATTATTTATCTTAGATTCTATAAGTTTAGAATCTTTTGTGGGTTTTATATCCTGCTGTTTTTTCTCTTTATCACTACAAGCTATGAAGCTAAACATATAAAGGCATAGAAAGCATGAGAATATGAGATTATAACTTCTAGTTTTATTTGTGATGATAGGCATGATATTCCTTAAAAATTATGGGGTTATTATTTTAAAAATGTGTGAATTTTAGTAGTGTTTTATTAACAAAATATTATGGTTTTATCTTTTAATCACAAAGATTCTATGCTGGTTTTCATGCCTTGCAAATATTAGAATCTATATAAAAGTAATGCTATATCCCTAGATTCTGTTCTAGTCCAAAGGCAACATCAAGTATTGTTTGCTCACTAAAGGCACTGCCTATAAATTGCATACCTATAGGTAAAGGCGATTTTACAACTGGAAGGCTTATAGCTGGAAGTCCTGCAAGATTCACACCGATAGTGTAAATATCGCTTAGATACATTTCAAGGGAGCTTTTTGTAGCATTAAATGTTGGGGCGACATTGGGGGCTACTGGAAGCAAGATTGTATCACATTCACTAAAGATACTTGCATATTGCTGTCTTATGAGTTCTCGCACTTTTTGTGCTTTAAGATAGTAAGCATCATAATAGCCACTACTTAGCACAAAAGAGCCTAGCAAAATGCGTTTTTGCACTTCATCGCCAAATTGTGCGCGTGTTTTGAAATATAAATCCTGCAAATTCTGCCCTTCTATACGACTGCCATATCTCACACCATCAAAACGCGCAAGGTTTGCACTCGCTTCTGCCATAGCGATAATATAATACGCACTTATATGATGTGTCGTATCAAGCATTTGTGCTTTTATGATGCTATGTCCCATATCTTCTAGAATCTTAATCGTGTCATAATAGGCTTTTTGCACCGCTTCATCTGCCTCTTTCACAAAGTCTTCTAGTATGGCAATCTTTAGAATCCTTTTAGGATTAAGCTTATCAAAGGTCTTTGTAGGTGCAAGGTTTGCACTTGTAGAATCTCTCTTGCAAACCCCGCTAATAATATCAAGCAAAATGCTTGCATCTTCTACATTTTGCGTAATCGGTCCAATCTGCTCCAAACTTGAGCTATATGCCACAAGTCCATAGCGAGACACTCTACCATAAGTAGGCTTTAAGCCCACCACACCGCAATAGCTAGCAGGCTGTCTAATGCTACCACCTGTATCACTGCCTAGACTAGCTATGGCAATTTTTGCGGCAACCGCTGCGGCACTCCCACCACTAGACCCGCCCGGCACACGACTTGTATCATGTGGATTTTTCGTGCGACCATAGCAGCTTTTCTCAGTCGTGCTACCCATACCAAACTCATCCATATTTGCCCTACCAAACGCACACATATTAGAATCGTGTAGTTTAGTAACAGCAGTCGCACTATATGGCGATACATAACCATGCAAAATCTTACTCGCACAAGTGAGCTTAGAATCTTTAACACAAATATTATCTTTTATTAGAATGGGAATCTTGCCTTTATCATTTTCGTTTAATTCAGGCGTCTCTATATAGGCGTTTAGTTCTTGTTTAGCTTTAATATCTTGTATCATTTGTTCTTTAAGAGATTCTATCTCATTAGCATGTAATGCCATAGCTTGTTTAAGTGTTAGCATAATATTCCTTTATAAAAAGATGAAATTATAACAAAAATTTAAGAATTATTTGGTCTTATATGCTTTTTGTGAAATGTGAGAATCTAGAGTCGTTGTGATAGTGTTAAGATTATGATTTATACATAATCTTAATGTGTTAAGCAATAATAAAATACTAAGAATGTAGATATAGCTTATTTTTTCCTTAGTATAACTTTATCTCCCACTTTTTCTACATCATAATCCCTTAATTTATTTAAAACACCAACACCACCTGCAGCTACGGCAATAGCAACCGCTGTAGTCGTTGTCCCCACTCCCAATACCCCAACTGCCGCTGGAGCCGCTGCTGCCGTAAATGCAGAGCTAATACCACCCGTTGCTGGAGCTGCAACAATCGCTACAACAGCAACACCAATTGCACCTATCGCTATTGCCCAAGCCACTTTACCTGCTGCTTTAATTTTTATTACTCCAGATTTTAAATCACCCTCAATTTCAATATAATCATCACCTCTTTCAATAGCTGCTGCCAACTCTTTTTCACTACTTATTGCCATAAAAATCTCCTAAAAATAAAATTGTGAGCAGATGGTAATATATATATATGGTAAATGTTTATAAATTTTAATGTTAATTTTGCGTATCTTTTTTTTCTTTTCTCTGCATAGCTTCCCTCTCTCTTTTCTCTAAGATTCTATCCTGCATGTATTTATACTTTTCTTCATGTTTGAGTGAATCTAGGTCTTTATAAAGCCTTTTATACGCTTTCACTACATTAAGGATAGCTGCTGCCACCCCATAGCCAAGCCCTACCCATATAAGCCAATAGTATCCAAGCCATTTATACAATAGATAGCCTATCCCAAGCCCTAAAAGCACTGCTACAATCATTGAGATTCCAAGTGATAGGTCATTGGCACTGCGAGTTAAGATTTTGATTTTACCATCTTTAGAATCTGCGTTTTGAGAATCTCTTTCTTTGGAGTTTTCTTCTTGTGGTGTCTTATCTGTGTTTTTTGTAGATTCCAACTCATTGTTATTTTGAGTCTTTGAAACAAAATCTCGTTTAAATTCCATGTTAGATGCTTCGCGATGTCCAACATGACAAGTTGTTTTAGAATCTTTTTCTTGCTGTGTTTTATCTACACCATTTCTAAAATCTAGCCTCTCAATCATTTGGGTATATGCAGGGCATAGAAGTACATCCTGTTTAGATTCTAAGGACTTGTTGTATTGATCTTTTGAAAAAGGCAGACTATCTTTATTTAAATTTGTTTTGGAATCTACAAGCATTATTCTATGTCCTTTGGGTCCGTTGTAGCTTTATGCACTTTTTGGCAAATAACATATACATGGCACACAATGACACAAAAAATACAGCTTAAAGCTTCTTTGGATTATAACTAAACTTTTTAAATGCTGTATTGTGGTTAAAGTGTAATGCATGAAAATAAATGTAGGGGCTCTATAGTTAGTATAGCACAATAAGGCTTGCGAATGCAATCACAACGCAAACAATGATATATAAATACAGCAATAGAGATATTTCACTTCTAGCTTTGGAAGTTATCT
>NZ_FZMS01000071.1 GCF_900198365.1 Helicobacter bilis
TGACACAAGTGAGAGTTAAGACAAGGAAAAGGCAAAGCAACATGACAAAGGGAGTTTCAATGAGGCAGGGTGGTATGACCAATGGGACAAAAAAGACTCAAAAACAAGACAAGGAAAGGCAAATATGTCAAAGCAAAAAAGCAACGCGATAAGGGAAAGGGCAAAAAGACAAGCAGAAAAACTCAAAGACGACAAGGAAGTAACAATGACAGAGGGCATAAACCTAGTTGTGCTTGTGTCTTTTTCCCTGTGTTTTTTGAAAAAGCGTTTTAATCGCCATGAAAGTGGAAGCCAAAACGATATAACAATAAGGCTTTAAAGCCAAAACTAACATAAAGGAATAACATGTCAGCATGCGTTTTAGTATTTCAGCAAAACTTCACAGACAAAAGAGAGTGTGAGGCATTGCCAGAAAAGACTATCAAATTAAATGATAGAAACATAAAAGTCAGCAAAGCAGGTTACATCTACATACAAAAATACATTAAAGGTGTGCATGTTAGAATAAGCACCAAGCTAAAGGCAACAAAACAAAATCTAGCCCTAGTTCAGCAAGAAGCCCATAACTACATAAAAAACGAGCTTGTGCGGCAGGGCTTTATCTTAGAGGGAAGCACCAAAAGAAGCCCTGATGAGTATCTAAGCGAGAGTATATTATATGTATTGCAAGGTTTAAGCGACATTAAAGAATCAAGTTATGCAAGATATAAGAGCGCAATGTTTGCTATACAAAAAGACTTAAAACACGCAAGGACGAATCATATAAATAAAAACTTTTTACATGATTACGCCACAGCCTTGCATAAAAAAGCCTTAAGTAACGCAGAGATTAAAAGCAGGATAAATCTTATTGTGCGTGCATTAAATAACTACAATGAGTATTTTAACCTCCCCTACTTTACAAATACTCTTAACCTCTCAAGGTTTGGGGCAGAGAAAAAAGAAAAATATGCCTTTAAAGAAAATGAGTTAGCAATAATCCTAGAATCTAGTAAAAAAGATGAGATACTGCATAATTATTTAATGATAGCAAGTCATACAGGGGCTAGAGTTGGTGAGATCTTAGCATTAAAGTCTAGTGATATAGATACAGAATCTATAAAGATAACAAAGTCAAAAATGTCAAACAATACCATTACCACACCAAAAACAAAAAGCAGTAAAAGAAATATTGCTTTTATCAATGAAAACTTTAAGCATTTCATGCACGACTTAAAAGCAAAATATACAGATACTCTCTTTAATATAAGTCATTCATGCTTACAGAAAAAGTGGAAAAAGCTTTTAAGTGAACTGAATATGCAGAAAGAAACACCCATTTATAACCTAAGACATACATTCGCAACACTTGCTATCCAAAAAGGCTTTAATATCCTGCAAGTGAGTAGAACGCTAGGACATAAAGATGGGCATATTACATCAACTACTTATGCAATAAATACAGATTGCTTTATAGAAAATATGCAAATTAATCTTACAAAGGAGGAAGCATGAAAGAAAAATATTTAAGCGAAGTTTGCGTGGCTTTTTTGCTAGTTGTAAGCTTTTATTTTTTGCTTTATGGCTTGAGTTTAGTTGGCTAGGGCTTGATGTCGCAGTATGACAAGGCAAAGGCAATGAGGCAAAAGCAAAAAAAGGAACTAAGTATGCGCAAACAAAACAGGCAAACAGGAAAAGTAAGCAGGCAAAGACAAAACCTAGCTTTTTAAGGTTTAAGCTGCAAGCAAAAAAGGAAAGGCGTATGCGGAAATATTTTTGATTGATTTTAAGGGTTTTCAAGGAAAATGCAAGGGAGTGTATATAAAATACATGACCGAAGCATTTTACGCAGAATCCCTTAAAAGCAACAAAAAGATAACGCAAGAATATTAACTAAGAGAACGAGAAAGGATTAAACATGCACTACAAACCAAGACCTACACCCCCCAAAGTCCAAACTGACAAGTTTGACATCGACTTTAGGCTACTTGATTTGCTAGATATTACAAGCAAACGCTACAAAATATCAAAGAATAAGATATTTGAAGCGGCATTGATGACTTTTTTAAGTGATAAGGATTTACCCTTAAAGATAACAAGAAAAAGGCGGAAAAAGTTTTTAGTGAAAGAGGCTACGCTAGAGTTGCTAGAGACTAAAAGCTATGAGTTTGGATTAAGTAAAAATGCGATTGTCAATAAAAGCTTAAAAGAGTTTTTAATACGCAAGCCTTTTTGTCATATAAAAAGGGAAGCATAGATACTTTTTAAGAGACAAAGGAACTAAGTATGCGGAAGCAAAACAAACTAGCTTTATAAGATTGCGTTATGGCTTTTGTAATTTTTTCTACATTTTGGCTAGGAGTTATCTTGTGTGATAATGACTAGTCAAAATGTAGAAAATTTGCGAAATGTATAACCAAAATGAAAGCTTTACTAAAGAAAAAGGATTAAACATGCTAGACATTTTATTTATATTTGGCGTATTTTGTGCAGTGGTTTTTATATTCATTATTATGCTATATGGTTATGTTGTTTATACAAGCCCATTTGTAGAACATAGCTTTATAGACTTTGTGAAAGTCTTTTTTAAATGTCTGTTTAAAAAACCAAGTGATAGAGAAAAACAAGACTAATAAAGGAACTAAGAATGCGCAAACAAAACAGGCAAACAGGAAAAGTAAGCAGGCAAAGACAAAACAAAGCTTTTTAAGATTGATGGTGGGCTTTTAATGTTTTTGCCCTTTTTTATGGTAGGAGTTATCTAAGCGATAATGACTACTATAAAAAAGAGCAAATCATTACAATGTTACCACAAGATGAAAGCTTTAAAAAAATTACAAAAGAAAGGATTAAACATGACAATACCAAACTTTATAACAAAACCCCCACAAAACATAATAAAGTATAAAGAAAAAAGGGAAAAAGAAATACTTGTGCTTTTAGAAGACATAGATCACGCCTTAAACTTTATAGAGCAAGGTGGCTTTTTATATGAGTATATAAGAGTGTGCCACACCTCACAAAAAAGCAAGGCGTTTATTCCACAAGCAAAAGAGATAAAAGACTTTTGCAAGGCTATCGCTAAGGGCATACGAGTAGATGCTGCCAATGAATACAGAGGCTTTGATTTTTACGACATGCAAAGTATAAAAAAATACCATGATTGCTACTTGCAAACAAAGATATTAAAGCCCCCAAGTAACTTTTTATTGTGCTTGTATGAAAAAGGTGAGTTTAGCCCAGATGAAGAAGCCTTAAAGTTTTTAGAAAACTATAAAAAAGGGCAAGAGAGGGCAAAGATAGTACAAGAGAGGGCAAA
>NZ_FZMS01000058.1 GCF_900198365.1 Helicobacter bilis
CAAGGGGGAGAAGATAGGGGATTGTAGAATCTTTAGTTAAAAGGAAAATTATGCTTCGGTTAATATGTGTTTGCTTATTTCTTGTTGGTTGTGCGACAAATACGGCAAATGTAGCAGAAAAGTCTCAAAATTCTTTCGTGCAAAACCCTGATTTAAAATGGACTAGAGTGCAAGCCCAGATACTTGATGATACGCAAAAAGCACAAAAGGTAAATCTACTTGGCAAGTGCTACTATCTCGAAGACAACAAGGTGTGCGAAACAATACTCGCACAATTTAATAAGGAATGTAACGCAGGTGTTGGACTAAGCTGTGGTATGCTAATTGTTGCAAGTAAAGATGCGCGTGGTGTCTCACGAGATCCTAAAAAAACGCTTTCTTACATGCGGCATGGTTGTTATTTTAATGATGAGTTAAGCTGTATGTATATGCGACAGCATTATCTCAGCAATAATCAAACACAAGAAGCTGATAGGATTCTAAAACACATACAAACACAATGCGATAAAGGCGGGGTTTTTGAGTGCTTTTTGCTTTCACTTGTGTATGAAAATAACGATTCTTTTGAAAAACAACGCGAACATATCTTAGAATATCGCAAGAAGGCATGTGATAAAGAGTTTGCCATCGCTTGTGCTTATATGGATTCTAAATCTCTTAGTAAGCAAGACTATGAACATTACCAAGAAGTAGCATGTGAATTAGGCATGCTTGCAGCATGTGATGCAAGAAGAGAATCTATTGAGCTAAACTCGCGTATGCAACACGGACGACTTTATCGCATTTGGTAGTTTAGACTATTATGTTTAGATTCTAAAAGTTGTTTCCAAAAGGAATTGCGAATATTTGTTAATGTGTTATCATATTTAGAGTACAAAATTATGTTACACTATATTTGTCCTTTTTTAGTTATTGACGAATGTTTTTTAACCACAAAATCTCTAAACTTTTTGCTATAATGAAAGTAATTCATTTTGAAAGAAAATCATGCGGAATATATCGTTATTGCTTTTGTGTTTTTATTATCTTAGCACTTATCTTTTTGCCAATAATGTCTCAACACAAGATTCTAAAATAGCACAAAAACAAGCCTTATTACAAGAAATAAACACGCTTACAAGTATGCAAACTAAGCCCATAAATACCAAAAAAGGCACACTCAAATGTGTTTTAACGCAAAAAGAAAAAGATTCTATAAAGCTAGTCTATCCAAAAACATTTTATGAATATTACAATGCTTTGCTTGAGATAAATCGCACAGATATGGATATATCAAAACTCACACAAGACTTGCTTATAGAATCTGTGAGATATAAGAATACACCATCGCTACTACTTGCCATGCAGCTGTATTTTAGTAAGCAGTGCGATAGGTGTGAGAGAGTGCGGGATTTTAGCGGATTTGATTATTATCGTGATAAAAAAGCCCCTATGCAAAGGCTACTTATGATTGAAGGTGGGGGATTTGAATCTTCTTATGCTTTGCTTGGCGAGGCGTTTTTATGTCAAGCCTTAATAACGAAGAATGAAAATGATTTTTTAATGGCATATAGCAATTTGATGATGGCAGGACTTCATACAAGGGCGATTAATGTTTTATTGCAAGGGCTAGAAAGCACAAGGGGCGATATGCTGTATTCAACCTTGCAGTTTTTAGTCTCATTTGATAGTGCGATACGAAAGCATGAGATAACCGCCCATTTTCTTAGAATCTTGCGTGTAAAAAGGGAAAATAGCTTTTTAAATCTCATGTCTTTACCTTATTTTAAAGATTTGCAAGTGCTTGAATATGGCATTGAAAGTAATGCGATTTTACAAGCCTTGCTTATGAGAGATATGGAAATGGGCAGGATTCTATCTGTATTTGATATGTTTGCCACAGAAGAAACAAAAAAGGAGTTTTGGGATAAGAAAAATCATTATTCCACTCTCATACATGCAGGAAATATGCGGATTTTAGAGAATGCCACAATAAAAGAGCTAGAAATATACTTAAAGATTCTAAAGCTTAAAAAGCGTATAAAAGAAGTAAATAGCTATCCTTTTGCAACGACTTATCGTTAAATAATAGAATCTTATTTTTTCTGCTTTAAATGATCTTTTATTGTTATTGAAAAATCAGCCGCATTAATGATTTTGTATTCCTTACAGCCAAGCTCCATGCCCAAATCACATGCTTTTTTAAAAAACTCTTTTGCTTTCAGTCTATCAGCCTTTAGTCCTATGCCTTCTTTATATGAAATTGCAAGGTTATAGCAAGACTGCTCTTCATCATTAGCACACGCTTCAAAAAAGATTCTATTCGCCTTTTTTATATCCGCTTTCACACCTAAGCCATTCACATAAAGCATAGCAAGATTATAGCAACTTGGCATAAAGCCTTTATCACAGCTTTGTTTATATGTATTATATGCTTGTGTGTAGTTTTCTAATATCTCATAGTTCAATGCACTCTCAAAACACGCCTCAATCACATTAGCATAGCAAGACTTTTTTAGATAAGGGATTGCATATTCATGCAAGTTGGCATTCATATAAATATGTGCGATTAAAATACAGCTTCTCTCTTCATTACACTCATCAACACTAGGCAAATCATCATCAATGATTCTAATACAAGCATTTTTATCACCATCTAAACACGCATATATAAGCTCTTTTTCATTGAGATTTGTTTGTGTTGCATTTAAGAGATTGCAGAATACAAAAATGAATGATATGAAAAGGTTACGCAAAATAACACCTATAAAGTGAGTTTATAAAGTGCTATTATATAACGAATTCTAGAATCTAAGCATGCAATCTGTCCCTAATTATGCTTAATAGCAAGATAATGCTAAAGTTAATAAAAAATAGTCGATATACTCGTCAGTGTTTTTGCTGCATAACTATGCGGATAAGCACAAATTGTTAATAAAGGATAAAAGATGACAAAAAAAATAATGGGTTCTGTTGTTTTAGCAGGACTTTTGGTAAGTGCAGCTCAAGCGGTTGAGGTAACACCTTTTGGTAAAGTGGGCGTTATGGGTAACTTTGGCTTTGGTGACGCAAATACATTAGCTGGTAAAAGCCTTACAGGATATGTTGGCGTTGTAGGACAGGTGGGCGTAGATTTTAACTTCAGCGGATTTAAGCTTGGTCTTGGTGCTATGGCTGGTTATGCACCACTTACAATTGGTGCTGGTGGTGATTTTACAAACAACGCATTTGTTGGTCATGGCGGTAAGCTTTTTGCAAGTCCTTATGTGGATCTCTCTGATCTTTATGTGGGCTATCAAGGCTCTGGGCTAGATTTTGCACTCGGTCGATATAATGCAAGTAAGATTCTAGCGACAGCAGAGTGGATTGGCGGACATAATCAAGGTTTTGCCCTTGCGTATCAATCTCAATATTTTGGAATCTGGGGAACATGGGTTAATGACTGGTTACGCGATGGATACAATGCAAGTGCTAGTCTAAAGTCTGGTGCTGATGGACGCTATGGTATGGATATTTCTGGTTTTGGTAAATATCCATCAAGCTGGAATAACTTTGGATTCAACAATGAGTTATTCGCACTCGGTTTGGATTTCAAATTTGGTGAGCATGTAAGCCTTAGCCCTTACGCACAATACTGGTCAAAAGTAGGCAATCACGATGTATTGCAGGCTGGAGCGCGTGCTATCTTTGATTTTGATTTGGGTGCGGTAAAATCTACTACGACACTTCGTGGTTTATGGTCGCATTTCTTTGCTAGTGGTGCAAATGGCTTCATGTGGCAAGTTGATGAAGAGTTGCTTTTTGTTGATATGATTAAGCTTGGTGGTGGTTATTTAAGCATTGGTAAGCTTGGCTTGAAGGACACAACACTTGTTGATAGGACAAGATTCTATGGGCAATATCTATATCCAGGAGTAGGATTAAATGGACTTAATGGCAACGGTGTATATAATGGCACTGGACTTAATCGTGGCTATTTAAATGCTGGTGTGGATACATGGTATGTATTTACAGGATTAAAGCTTGGCGAGACACTTGATTTTGATGTGCTTTATGCTGGTGGCGATTACAAAGAATTCTCTGCTATTATCAACTACAACATTTTAAGTAGTGGCAACCTTGTATGGTCTGTTGGCGGTGGTTTTGTAAGCAATGGCTTTGGTAATGCAAACTCTGGTTTAGCTTTCACAAAGCTTAAATTCTAATAACATAATCACTCAAAGATTCTAAGCTTCATTCCTTGCTTAGATACTCTATGTAAATAAACCCTAGAGACGAGGAGTCTCTGGGTCTATTGAAATTTATGGGTAGCACCAGGTTTCTGCTTTAAATTTTTTACTTATAGCTCAAAAACAATGTGAGTTTTTAGCAATTACACTAGCACACATCAGTGTAGTCATAGGATCTTTTATAGAATCTTATTGCTGCACTGCAAAACAATTTGAAAACTTGCATTATCATAGAGCATCTACCTCATTCATATACTCTTGCAATATCTTTTTTGCTTCATCAATCTCTATATCTTGTGGTAAGAATAGTGGTTCATGTATATAGTAATCAATGCGGCTAAAAGGCTTTGGAATGCAGAATTTATCCCATGTTTTTAGCTCCCAATATGCACTAGGTTTTACTCTACAACCACAGATTCCAACACCACTCCGCATAGCCATGAGTAAGATCCCATTTGCAATGCTTTTATATGGACCTTTTGGACCATCGGGGGTAACGGCCACATCTTTGCCTTCTTTCAATGCTCTAACTGCTTGTATCAAAGCCTTTGTGCCACCTTTATGTGTGCCTGTGCTACCACGGATAGATTCTAATCCAAACTGCTCAAAATACTGCTCCACCATTGCCCCATCATTATGTGCGGCAGTGATTAAACACATATTTGGAATCTCTCTAGCATTTGCGTAAAGATAGGGCATCATTAAGAAATTGCCATGCCATAAACACGCGATGAAATTATTATCCTTGACATAATCAGTGATATGAAATCTTTTACGGCATGTTATATTGATAGTTTTTGATATAAATAGCATAACCTTATGTATGTATCTGCGTTTTAGCTTCTGCTGCCGTTCTCTTGTAAGGAATCTATCAAAAAAAGACATTCAAATACTCACTTTTCTATGCTTTTACCAAAAAGCGTGCTACCTACAACTTTTGTAATCTCTATATCCACAATAGCACCCATATCGATGAAGTCATTCTCAATTCTAATCAATCTGTTTGTATCGCTTCTGCCCTCACTAAAAGTCTCACTCAGTGATTTTTTATTAGAATCTATTAGCACTTTATGAATCTTTCCTAGCTCTTTTTGGCTATTTTCCTGCAAAATCTCTCTGTGTCTTTGCTGCAATATCGCTAATCTCTCTTTTGCTACTTCCTTTGGCACACTATCCTTATCTCCCCATGAATGCGACAGAGTATTTGGACGCGGTGAGTAAATAAAGCTATACATTGTATCAAAACGCACAGATTCTAAAACGCTCATTGTCTCTTTAAAATCATCATCATTTTCACCCGGAAATCCTACGATAATATCTGTGCTAATGCATACATTTGGACTTTGCTTTTTTAAGTATGCAATGCGGTCTAGATACCATTCCTGCGTATAGCCACGCTTCATTGATTTTAGAATCTTATTTGATCCGCTTTGCAGGGGGATATGTATGCTTTTACAAATCTTTGGATTAGAGGCAAACTCATCTAAAAAAGAATCATTCATATGCAAGGGATGCGGACTTGTAAAGCGGATACGCTCTAAGCCATCTATCTTGCTTAACTCCCTTAAAAGTGTAGTGAAATCAATTTTTTCATGTGGTGTGCTAAACCTTACGCCATAGTTATTGACATTTTGTCCTAATAATAGAATCTCTTTAACACCATTTTTAACTAATTTTTGTGCTTCTTTATAAAGCAAATCAAAAGGGATAGAGATCTCTTTACCACGCGTAAAAGGCACAATGCAATACGCACATTTTTTATCACAACCGATGGAGATATTTAGCAATGCTTTAAATCCGTTCTGCTTAGAATCTGAAAAAACATAAGTGCTATCATCATGGCTTGTATCAATCTCTACTAATTTTGGCTTATATATAATGCTTGTGATTTTAGAGATATTTCTAGCACCTAAGACAAAATCTACATGTGGCGATTTTTTGATAATCTCATGTCCCATAGCACTTGCCGTGCAGCCGCACACGCCAATCTTTGCCCCATCTTTTTTATGCTTTGCAAATTGTCCTATTTCACTAAATAGCTTTTGTTCTGGCTTCTCTCTAACAGAGCAAGTATTAATGAGTATGAGATCTGCTTCTTGTATATTCGCAGTCAAGCTATACCCCTCTTTATCTTGCAATTCTGCAATAATATGCTCACTATCACGCACATTCATCGCACAGCCCAATGTTTCTATATAAAGCTTTGGATTGCCTGTCTTTGTCTGCATGAGATTATTTCCTTATAGTGATGTTAGATTTATATGAATTGTTTATAAAGTTCGATAGAATTATAGAATCTTTGTGTTATTAAAAGCTTAATGGGAGTTTTGTGGTTCTTATTTTGTGGCGTGGCTGTTGTTTGACAGAGATTTGTAAATGTAAGGTCTAATTTCTGTGCTTTAACATCTTTTGTGTGTTAATTCTAGGAAACTAAATCAACAAAAAGTGCTTATCGCCTATACTGAAAAAATATATAAAATCTAAACATGGAGTTTGGGTTACTCACAACACATAATTCCTTATTGAGTTCTTTTGCTATAAGGGCTGCTATTTCATTCTTACCCACACCTGCTTTACCATAGAGAAAAATGCTAGGGCTTTTTGCGTTTTTACAATAGTTTAGCAGCATATCTAACTTTTTTTCTTTCATATAGCTAAAATCCTTTTTTTCAAGTGTGCTTTTAGGGTAGATTCTAGCGATTCTTTTCATCATCTCTTGCTTACTAAAAGGCTCTATCATAAGTCTTTCAGTAAAGCTTTCTAATTCAAACTCACCATATCTATGCCTATCACTAATAAAACCAAACTTTCTAAGTAGCATATCTATCATAAGTAGCTTTTGAATCTTTGTGTGGTTTGTCTTTAATACACTTGCTAAAAGCAAACAAAACTCAAAATAATCAAGCTTATCATCATGGTATCTATTCATCTTATCAAACAAGCCGATGATGTATAAAATATTTGTTTCAATCTCACTTAGTCCAAAGCACTCTTGCAAAAGGGCTAGATTCTTACGCACAAAGGATTTGGGCTTTAATATATGAAAATGCGTTAAAAGATGGGGCGTGATAAACTCTGCCACCATAGCTTCATCGCTAAAATCAGCTAAATTTGCATTAAAATTTTTTCTAAAGAGTTTGAAGCACTCATCAAAGTCTGTGGTGCGTGGGAAAAGAGACATAAGATGTGCGACAAAAAGCTTTTTATCATAGTCTTTGTCGTTGGCTATGGGCTTAAAAGGTAAGAGCTTTTGCAGGGCTTCTTTGTTAGAATCTACCAGTGTGCCTTCCATTTTTTTATTGCTCTTAGTCTTTTTGCTTTATATTTGCTTACAGCCCAATTTTTTCTTTGTGCTTGTGTTATCATAACCACTCCTTGTGTGTATTTCAAAGTGAAGTATCGCTTTGTTAAGTGGAGTTATAGCACATCGCTTTGACAGCGTTATGACAAAGGATTGGGATTTTTGGAATCGTTGTGGAGTTTTAGTTTTTTTTATTTTTGGGTGGGTTAGGGCGTAAATTTTACAGAATCTAAATTCTTGCCCACACTTGCAAAAATGGCAATGGGGCAATCTGCGTGAGCAGTTCTCTATAAAAATTCTTTGAAAAACTCCCTAGCCCATTGTGTGAATTTTTCATTTTCTTCTTCTATGCGTTTTTTGCCAAAAGAAGGAAGTTCCTCTGCAAAGCTCCTGTTGTAAGGTATTTTAGATTTCTTATAAGCCTCTTTTTTAACCTGTGCTCCACCATCTTTTATTTTTGAATTTAGTCCTCTTTCTAAAACAAGTAAATTTCCAAAGTAATTTTTTATGCTATTGAACTCATCATCAGTTTCAAAACCATATTGTTTTAGCGAACCATTTTCAATCGCATTGAGTGGGACAATATGCTCTATCTCATAAGACTGCATTGTTTTGTTTGTATCTTCATTAAGCAAATCATTAAAAGCTCTCGCATCCATATTTTCACAACGATAAGTAAAAAACAAATAGTGAAAATATTTACCCCAACCATAATTATCTTTCGCCATATCTCTAAGCGCATCATCAATACTAGAATATCCACCTTTAGCACATTTTTTGCAATCTTGTAGCACTCTTTCTTTAAAACTAGTTTTATCGTTAGCAACTTCATAAAGTTTATATGCCCTTGAATCATTACTTGAGTTACAGCCATAGAAAAATACTTCAGCCTGTGCCAAAAGCCTTAAACATTCATCATCTAAAATCCCATTTATCTCTAACCTTACTAATGATGAGTAAAAATAAGGATTAATTTTTAAAATATAGAGAAGTTTAAAGGCTTCCGCACTTGTTTCTGTCCTTTGCATAACGCGATAAAATGCTTTGAAAAATTCAAACAAATCACTAGAATATGTGTCTATGTATGCTAATAGCTCTTGTGGATTTGCTGTTTTGGATTTTAATAGCCCTTTGATTTTGTTAAACGATTCTTCTGCACCATATCTATAATGTCCAATACTTTCTTGCCCCAAAGCGTGGTAATTAAAAATACGCATTTCTACTTCCTCGCTAAAATCCCTATCAGCGAGCGATGAGCTAAGCTTGTGATTTCGTATTTGTGTAGCGATTTTAAAAATCTCTCCAAATCGTTTATTGATTTCATTATCAAGCACACCATTATCATCGCTATATTTATTAGAATACAAAATAAGCAAGGCTTTTAACTTATCTAGCAAAAAAAGTGGCACACCCCTATCATTGACACTTTGAAATGTGCGTATAGCACGCCCAGAATCTTTTTCTTCTAACCACATAAGCACCATTTTATCAAGCACTGAGAGATACTCTTTAGCTTGAGTGGATTCTAGCTCACACACGCGATCCCAAATCCTTTCAAATACTTCATATAACCGCTTTTGCCCATCTGTCTCAATCCTATCTTTCAGGCTTGTGTCGCGTTTATTGTTATCTGCTTGTGTAAGCAGTGCTTTGAAAAACTCTTGATTGGCAGGGGCAACTTGTAACCTAAGATTATCATTATCATCAAGAAAGTGATTGATATTCCTTTGGGGATTTTCTGTCCTAGCGTTAAGGGCATAGCGGAGCATAAAGATCGTCGTGCCTCTTTGCTGCCCATCAATGATATGATACACATCGCTATTTGGCTCTTTTGCCACAACAATCGTGCCTAGAAAATGCCCCATACTATCACTGCTTGCATTTTTTGCTTCTAGTAAATCCTCCCACAAATCATCTATATTTTTCGTTTCCCACGCATAGTCTCTTTGGTATTTAGGGATAGAAAAACACTTGTTGTTAAAAATATCTGCTACAGTCTTTTGCATATTTTTACTCCTTAAATGTAATGTGTGAATTATAATCAAAAAAAATAAAGCAAGGGATTAAAGTCATTTTGCCCTCGCTTTTTTCGTGCTTCAATGTCAATGTTAAATTCCCTAAATCTCTCTAAAAATAGTCTTAGATTCTCATTTCTCATTTGCACTTCCTTATAAATGATTATGTATTGTATCACATTTGCGGCGGTTGCTTCTGTGCTTTTAGAATCTCTATGCGCTCATCAATCTCTTCATACATATACTCCCAACTAATGAAGCGAAAATATAATGAGCTTTCAATCTCTGCTATAAGCGTATCATTGCATTGTATATCCGCTTTAATAAAGCATTCAATTACCTTGTTTTGGTAAAAGTCCCCATTTGTTAGCCACTGCTTTGTGGCTATATCAAAATGATGTGTTGCCTCATTATTGTATTCATCATACGGATTCATAAAATCGCTGTGCTTACGATGAGAATCTTTTGTCTTATCTTTATCTGCCATTTTGCCCCTTTACAAATTACTATTATTCCACAAGCTAAACACTTAGTGTTACGAGAGCTATGCCTTGTGCGAGTTTAGCTTGTGGATTGTCTTTGAGATTGCCCTGTGTGTCAAACTCATAGCGATTGCCATTGTAGAATACATAATATTCCAAAATATTGCCCCAAACGGGTAGTTTGCCTTTGTTTTTAGCATAGTGTGTTATCACCATTCCCCTTGCCATTTGTAAAATCTCCGCAAGGCTTAAATCCACTTCTTTATATTCTGGGCTAAATCCAAGCCATAAAAGCTCTTGGGCTATTGCAAGAATATGAATGGGTCTTGTGTTTGCCCCGATACGAAAATCCGTTTTGACATAAATGTGGGCTTTTCTTAAGATTCTAAGATGAGTAAGCTTAGAGATAGAATCTTGTAAAACTGCTTCAAACTCGCATTGATTTACGCCTAAATCTTTTTGAGAATGTTTGGCTACTGCTAGAAAAAACTCTTTTGAGCCATACACTAAATCATAAGAAAATGTGTCTAAAAACTCTAGCAAATGCAAGGAGTCACAAAAGCATTGTTTAGCCTTTTGTGCCTTAGAGCTATTGTGATAGCCTAGAGTTTTCATATCGCATTCTCTAAGCCAAGATTGCATATAGGAAAATAGATTTTCTTGTGTGATTTGCATTTTCTCCCCTTTGTTGTGTTGATGAGTGAAGTTATAGCACAGAGCTTTGACAGCATTATGACACAAATAGAGGTTTTTATAGAAATGGTGCGTAATATGAAGCAATTGAAGCGATGGATTATAAAGGGCTATCAAGGGTTATAAATTGCAGGGGCAGAGAAATAGGGCGTATTTATGACATAATTCACACCCAATTTTCTATTTTTAGATTCTTAACTCTTTGAAACTCTTTTGTGTTGTTTGTAATAAGTGTTAAATCATTTGCAAGATCTACGGCTGAAATAAGCATATCCATAGCACCTATGAGAGACTTTTTGTATTCTAAATCTGCTCTAATTTTTGCATATACAAGTGCTTCTTTATGTGTGAAATCTATTACTTCAAGGTGTGTTAGGAATGTATCAAGGGCATTTGTATTTGCTTGTTTATATTGAGATTTTTCTACACCAAAGTATAATTCAGCTACACTGATAGAGCTTATAGCAATATCATTTATCTTGTATTGTAAGAATTTATCTTTAATGTGTTGGGGTTTATTATTGATAGTATAAATACATATATTTGTATCAAGCATTATTTTTGCCATTCTCTATCCTGCAATATAAGTTCATCTCGCTTTATTTCGCCCTTAAAGCTATCTATTGCTGAAAATAGACTATCCCAATTTGAGTTAGCTGGTGTTAAAACAATGCTATTATTGATTTGCTTTATATCAAGCTCGCAATCCTTGGTAAGATTTAATGCCTTTGGTAATCTTATCGCAAGTGAATTACCACTTTTAAACACTTTTGCTTTCATACCTAACCCCCAGTAAATATATACAACAAGTATATACAAAATTTTTAAACATTGTAAGACAAATCCATTTGACAACATTATGACAAAGTAGAAAATTTTATGGTAATATGCCCCACTTTTTATTAAAAGGATAAACAATGCCCTTGCACGACTATGAAACAAAAATGGCTCGTATCAGTAAGATTTTTGCAACATTACACAACCCTGAAAATAATGGAGTGATATGTGCGAAAGAATTAGCTAAAGAGTTTAGCGTTAGCCTTAGGACATTGCGGCGAGATGTAGAGAATATGGGTGCAGAATATAGCTATAAGAAAGATAAAATCTATTTTCATGGGCACTACACAACAAAAGAAAATGATGAATTATCAATGGCATTTTACTTCTAAAAAGCTTTGCTTATAGTATGGGTGGGACTACAAAAACACAAATGCTATCCCTGCTTGAAAGCTTAGAATCTAAAAGCCAACCTAAACAAAGCACAGATATATTTTTCACTCGCTCAAATTTAGAAGAAATCACTCTTGAGACTGAATCTATTCTACTTTTACAAAAAGCTATTAAAGAGCATATAGTAATTAGCTTTCATTTCCTACAAGAATTTAGCAAGGGTGTTAAAACTCATACACAAAGAGAAGTATTACCATTAAAGATTCTAAACTTTAATGGTGAATGGTATCTTTTAGGATTAGAATCTAATATAATGAAAAAGTTTTATCTCAATAACATTACTGACATAAAAGAAGTAACACAAGGACAAAGTGTGAGTGAAGAAGTGTTAGGGCGATTAGATAATGCTTTAAATGCGTGGTTTGTGCCTGAAGCAAAGCCTTTATGGTGAGATTATGGATAGATTCTAAAGTCGCAAAATATTTTAAACGCAAGAAAATCTCACCAAATCAACATTTAATAGAACATAAAGATGGCAGCCTTGATATTACTCTGCATATTACAGATTTTATGGAGATTGCCCCTTTAGTGCTTATGTGGATTCCAAGCGTAGCAGTATTAGAGCCACAAGAGTTGAAAGATTTTATTAAAAAGAGTGTGGAGGAATATTTGAAAGTTTTGGAATTGTAGCTTATAGTAGATTTAAAAAAACTAAATCAACAAAAAAGCACCTATCGCCTATACTGAATAAAACATATAAAATCTAAGCATGGAGTTTGGGTTACTCACAACACATTTGGCTATAAAATAGAATCATATTAATGCTAAATATGCATGTAGTTATCGTATGTCTTGCATTACGCTAGAATCATCTATTTCAAATCGTATATATGTTTTTTGCGGATAAAATTTCATAGTGATATTATTTAAAAGTGCGTTTGGATAATAAAGATAGATTGCTTGTTGCATAGATTCTAAACCTATGCTTTGGCATTCATATAGCCATGCACTGCCATTGCGACTGCATTCTTTATAGAAAATTAGCAGTTGTGCTTTTTTGTCTGCTTGTATAGAATCATTTGAGTGCATAGAATCTCCCGTATGTATAGAATCTTGTGTTTGCAACAAATCGTTCTCTGCTAATCCAACGCTTTGCAAATGTATCAGCGGACTATAACAGCCAGAATACAGCAAAGCAGCACATAGCATAACTACAAAAAGCATTTTTGCAACAAAGTCATTTCGCATTTACATTCCTAATATAAGACATTTTTTCTGCCATATAAGCATATTATAGCTTTGCTGCCATATACCTACTTTTGTAAATGTGTGCTGCTTTGTATTCTTATATGCTTCCCTCAAAAGATTCTCAAAAGTGAGAATCTCATATTGTTTCGCGGCATTAAAGGGTGTGAAACTCGCACAGATTCTAGCGATCTCTTTTTGTGGTTTTTTTGGCAGTGTGTTTGGTAGGATTTGCAAAGCGTGCAGTTTGCCTAAAGATATAGATTCTTCAGTCCCCTTTACACCACAGCCGACAAAAAAACAAGCTAATATAATACATAAGATTCTAAACATATCCTAATAATATCCTAAAATTTTCCACCAAATACCACCGACAATGCCAAACACAAGCACACTCACAACACTCATCACAAAGCCTACTTTCCACCATTCTCCAACACTTGCATAACCAGACCCAAAGATAACTGGGGCAGTCCCTGTCGCATAATGCGTTAAACTCATCATAATATTACCTGCTGCTGCAAGCATTAAGGCATATAGCATAGGCGGTGCGCCAAGTGCTAAACCAGCCGCATAGAATGCCGCAAACACAGCAGCTATATGTGCCGTTGCGGAGGCAAAAAAGTAGTGCATATAAAGATAAATAAGCGTAAGCAACAAACACGCACCAAACCAGCCAAAGCCTAGTGCATTGATACCGCTTTCAAGATGTGTCGCATAATAGCTAACAACGCCCAACTTACCAAGAAAACTAGCCATCATTACTAACGCACTAAACCATACCACAGTATCCCATGCACTCTTTTCTTTAAGGATATCTTCCCAAGTGAGTATGCCGCTAATAAGGGTTAAAGCCAGTCCCAAAAACGCAACTGCAGCAGGGTCTATCTTAAAACCAAAAAACTTACCAACTCCAGCCCATAGCATAAGCATAATGGCAAATATACCAAGCACGACTTTTTCCTGCAAACTCATAGGACCCATTGCATTTAGTTCTTTTGTAGCCATGTCTTTTGCGTTTTCTGTCTTTTTTATTTCAGGGGGATAGATAGCCCACACAACAAGCGGTAATAAAAATAGCACGACGATACTAGGCAAAAACATGGATAAAGCCCACTGCCCCCAAGTGATGTGCATGTCAATTTCTATGCCATGATTATTTGCTACCTCCACGATTTTATTCACGACCATAGGATTTGGTGCAGTAGCCGTGATAAACATGCCAGAAGTTATAGGGTTTATTTGAAAATTTACTAATGCAAGATATTTGCCTATTTTATTTTGCGTTTTTGTTTCAGGATCGGAGTTAAAATTATGTGCGATAGATCGCATAATAGGGTGGATTATCGCCCCGCCCCTAGCCGTATTTGATGGTGTAACAGGTGCTAAAATCGTCTCACTTACTACAAGAGAATAGGCAATGCCTAGCGTATTTTTACCAAAAAGTGATACAAAATAATAGCCGATTCGCTTGCCTAGTCCAGTTTTAATAATCGCACGACTAATCATAATCGCCACGCCTATCATCCAAATAAGACTCTCATTAAATCCACTCAAAGCATTTTTAATACTTGCTTTTGTATCACCGGGAGCTGTTACGCAAGTAATCGCTACAATGGCGATAGCTATCATGCTTAATGCCCCAATAGGCATAACTTTTAGAATAATCGCCAAAATTGTCGCACAAAAGATTCCAAGTAAATGCCAACCCTCTGCTTTCATACCCTCTGGTGCAGGGATAATCCAAAAAGAAATCATAATGCCTATACATACTAAACCATAAAGTATTGAAAGCTTTTTTTGTTTTTTATCTTGTATTTGCGCTCCCACATTGTCCCCTTTCATTCAAGATACTTAGCGTTGTATTGTAATATACATGCCAATAAAAGTGTATATGTTATGATATATTCTTGTCATATAAGTTTATAATTGTTGTTTCGTGCTACCACATGTAACATGATGGGGAAGATTTTACAGAATGGTTGCTATAACTTAACAAATGTAGGTTTTTGTATATCGCAGACATGAAATCTGTTTTACTTGATTCTATGATTTAAAAGAGATAAAACTATACACTGAATATAAAACAATATGAAACAGGGAGGCAACGACTGCTTTTGTGCTTAGCGTAAAATCTACCAAGGCTTAATCTTTTTGCATATATACACGACCCTATACATAAACACACCAAAACATCAAGGCATGGGGCTTACATCACAATTTATAAATCCCAGCTTAAACACAATGGGAGTTATTAATACTTCTAAACTGAGTTATATCAATCCACACTACGCACGACTTCTTGACGCACGATTGAAGCATCTTTGAGGCTTAATACGCCTTGTTCTATCAAGTCTTTAATTTTTTCATTGCTATATTTATTATGATTATAGGTAACTACACATACCTCATCGCCTTCTTGCAAAAATCTAGTCTCAGCAAACTCTGTATAGCTTGTCGCACCAATAGCTATAAGTATTTTTGATGGATAATCAGCTCTTTTAATAATCTCGTCAAGATTCTCTAAAACAGCATGGTCTTCTTGGGTATTGAGTTTTTTTACTATCCAATCAATCAGTTTTTGATAAAAGTAGCTATAATTTGTCAATTTTGCATTATCGCCATATTGATGGGCTTTGCCATCACAGATTAAAAAAGAAGTTAAGGAATAATCATCACAAATCCCACCTTTTTCAAACTTATCAATAGGAAGTCTCAATCCACAACCCTTTGAGGCTACTGAAAAATTCTTTTTTTGGCTAATCTTTGTAGCATTGCTATCATTTCGTATTGAAGTATCATCAAATGCCATGAAAAACTTTGGGATAAGCGCCTTTACCTTTCCTTGCTCATACACAACTTCACACTCAAGCCCTATTTCTGGCTCTGCTTGTGCGCGTAATCCTGTATCTTTTGGGAGTAGAATCTTTTTATTATCAATGCAGTAACGCCCTAAAAATGTATTATCCTTTGGAATGTAGAATGGAAATATGCCCTTTGGTGCGCCCTCTTCATCACTTACAACATGCACGAAATCACTCGCCTCGCCCGCTTGTTCTAAATGGTTTGCAAAATTACCTGCGATACCAAATCCTAAATACTCTTTCATTGCCCTGCTCCTTACTCTAAACAAAAATAAATACTAAATTGAAGTAAAATGCAATACATAAACACATATAAGGTAATAACACCTATGCCTTATACAAGCACAAAGTATAGTCTGTAATTTATGCAAAATTGTAAAAATTCTACATATAAATTTATCTTTTTAAAATAAGTGTATATTGTGGTAACATTTTACATCATACAAAAAGCAGGGATAAAAACAAATGTTTTTAGATTTTAATGCTAACAATATGCTATAATGCGGGATTTTACAAATACACAACACAAAAGGACACAACAAATGCTATCACGCTTTTATGCGATATTAGATTCTATATTTACAAAAACTACATTTTTCAACTATATAAAGGGCATTATGCTATGCTTTGTGCTATTGTGTATAAATCCACTTTTTGCGATAGATGAGATTCCAAGCGATATTGCTAATAGTGTTTTAAATAATGATGAAAATGATGAAGCCATAACTTCAACAGATAATACAGAACAAGCAAAGATTCTAAATATCACAACGCTAACAAATATAGATAGCCTAAGAGAGCAAACCCTATATGTAGGGCAATACATAAGCATTACTTATCGCCTTGTGCTACTAGATGAAGCACGCATTGTTTATACAGAATTTAACCCATCGCTTGAAGCACAAGATAAAAGTGCTAAATCCCAAAGTGTGCAACTCATAAAAGAAAGCGAATGGCAAAAAGAAGGCGACTACTACACTGCGACATATACCTTTAAGATTATAAAGCCAAAGGTAGTTATCCCCTCACTTGTAGCGCATGTGCAAAATAACTATTTACAAGATTCCATGCAAACAGATTCTATAAATCTTCAAGCACAAGCCCTAAATAAGACGCAAGGATATAGCGGCGTTGTGGCAAATAGTCTAAAAATTATTGATTACACTCTTGAAAGCTATGATGATAATAACAATATGATACTGATTGAGTTGGAAGGAAATGGAAGTAATTTAGAAGATTTTAGATTGCCAAATATTAAGGACCAAGAGTTTGGTCAAGGCACAAAGTTTAGTGATGAAGTTGCACGCGTTAATGTGCTTGCTAGGATTCCAAAAGAGCTAGATTCTATTGAGTTTAGCTACTTTGATATTAATAAGCATGAGTTTATACCTCTAAGCATTAAAAATGCGATTAATATAGAATCTTTTGATGATGAGATAAAAGAAGATCTTAATCCAAAAAGCTCATTTTTAAAAATCACAAACATATTATTATTTATCATACTTGGAATCTTTTTACTAATCACGCTTATAAAGCGTTCATATTTTGCTGCCATTATCTCATGTTTATTGCTTGGTTTTATTGTGTATAGAATCTTTTCAAACACTTATAGCATTAAAACACTGCCAAATGCACGAGTGCTGATACAGCCAACGCATAATTCAACAGAGCTATTTGTCATCACAAATCCAACAAAGCTTGAGGCAATAGATAAAAAGAATGACTATTATAAAGTAAATATTGATTCTAAAGTGGGTTGGATTAGCCGTAATGACACAAATAAGCGTTAGATTCTAGAAATTAAATAGAAAGGATAAATATGGAAAAATTACGCGGTTATTTTGCTACTTTCACCATAGCACTTGGACTTGCATGTATTATTCCCGTCATTTACTTATTAAAAAAAAGAGAGAATGGGAGATTAGCACGAAGATATTGTCAATACTTTTTCCCTGCAAATGGGCTAAAAATGGAGAAAGTGGGGGACTATGACTTGGATGCACAGCTTATCGTAGTCAATCATCAAAGCGCATCAGATATTATATGCCTTGAGGGAGATCACCCTTTAAATATTTGCTGGGTAGCAAAGAAGCAATTGGGCGAACTCCCATTTTATGGCTATGCTTTGAAATTACCTGAAATGATACTTATTGATAGAGAAGATAAAAAGGGGATTATCCAGCTTTTAAAGGAAGCAAAAGATAGACTTAGTCAGAAACGCCCCATTGTTATTTTCCCTGAAGGCACAAGGGGACCGGGAAAAAGGGCGTTTCTACCCTTTAAACCGGGAGCTAAAATCCTAGCTGAAAAGCTTAATCTAAGGGTGCAACCAATCGTATTTGTGAATACTAGAAAAGTATATGATAGCAATCCAATTAGTGTAAAATCAAATGTCGCACGAGTGGTATGTATGCCAGCTTTCACACCAGATTTTAATACAAATTGGTATGAAAAGCTTGAAAAAGATATGTTTGAAACTTATTGCAAACACTATGATGAGCTAAATCCAAATGAAGCGATAATGATTCCACAAGCCCATCTCATATAGAATCTTTAGCTACCGCTACAAGCCATTCTGGTGAAGAGTCTGCAAATAACACGACAGAAAACTTACAAGTTTCACAAACGAGACATAATAATTAACCCATATGAAAGCAGGGAAATATCAAGAATAAGTTTAGGGACTTTTTTTGGGGAATTATCGGAATTCAAACATAAGAAAATCAAGATATTCATTGAAATTAAAGTGCTAAATAACACATAGAAGATTCTAAAGTGCCAATCTGCTCACCCATTCTCACAACTTCGCCTGATTTTACACTCCAGTTAGCCTGTGCGATTAATACAATCGTAGAACCCATTTCAAAGTATCCTATCTCTTCACCTGCGTTTAATGCAATAGGCTTTTCATAGGTATAAACACAATCACCTTGTTTTGCATTTGTCTGTATCGCCTTATCAAATAAAAACTGCATTTTACCGACATTTAACGCACCGACAGCGACATAATACATAATGCTTTGATTATATTTACAACGCATTTTTAGCACGACTCGCTCATTTTGTATGAATAGATTCTCATTTTTATATAAACTTGCAAAATTCACCGGCAAAAGCTTACCAGAAAAATACTTTGCCTCTAGAATCTCTAAATCACATGGGGCATGATAATGATGATAATCTTTTGGCGATAAATAGAGATTTAAAAAACTATATGTATCTAAATCATGTGTTACACCAAGTAAATCAGTAACCTTATAGCTTTTGCCTTTAATCTGTAAGGCAGTCTGCTGTGTAATGCGACCAGATTCTGTAATAAGAGAATCTGTTGGGCTAATGAGATTAAAAGGGGTTGTATGCAGGATTCTAGGCTTTATAAGCTTTCGTGTAAAAAGTGCGTTTAGCGTAGGATAAGATTCTAAACTCTCAAATTCATCGAGTTTGATTTTAAAGAAATCAACATAAAAACGATTGATTGCATACTGCATACTTTTTGGGAATCTTGTATGGGCAAATCGCCCAAATAAACGAGAAATAACATTAGTTGATAGCACAAATATCCTTATAAAAAAATAAGACATAATTATATCATAGACTTTATAATATGACTTTCAAATAACATTACACCATTTATGACAAAAGAAAACTAAGCTATAATAAATCATATTATTTTGGAGTGAAACAATGATTTTTATCCTAGAAGATGAACATGCTATACGAGAACTTATTGAATACGCCCTAAATACGCATTCTCTAGAATCAAAAGGCTTTGCAACACCACGAGCTTTTTTTGAAACATTAAATGCTTTGAGTGAAGATTGTATGCCTGAACTCATCTTGCTTGATATGATGCTACCAGAGCAAGATGGCATAGAAGTCCTAAAGATTCTAAAGAAAAAGCAATCAACAAAGCATATACCAGTCATTCTTTTAACCGCAAAAAGCAGTGAGCTAGATAAGGTTTATGGGCTAAATATGGGTGCTGATGACTATGTAACAAAGCCCTTTGGAGTGCTAGAATTACTTGCTAGAATAAACGCCTTATTGAGACGAACGCGTGGATTATCCCTTGATGAATACAGCTTTCAAGAAATAACGCTTAATCCAAAAACGCGTATAGTTAGCTCTAATGGAGTGCCTATAAATCTTACTCATAAAGAGTTTGAAATGCTTATGCTATTCCTTGCTAATCCGCATTTAGTCTTTACAAGAGAGCAGCTTTTAGAATCTATTTGGGGTAGTGAGTTTCAAACACGCACAGTTGATGTGCATATCAATACCTTACGCACAAAGCTTGGGGAAAGTGGCAAATACATTCAAACCGTGCGTGGCGTTGGCTATAAAATCGCACAAATATAAGTGAAGTGAGTGGATTTTGCGGCAAAGGATCTTTTGGACTATTTTTATCGTATGCTTTGGGTGGGTATTGCTTGGATTATGGGCTAGTTTCATCTTTTTTACAAATATATTGAGATAGGGTTAAAGCAGCAGGGAATCTCTTATCTATCGCATATTAATACCGCTTATCGTGTAAGCCTTATAGATTCTCATGGTAAGGTTGTATATGATAATCTTGCATTAAAAGAAGCACTTGATAACCACACAGAAAGAATAGAGTTTAAAGAAAGTATGCAAAATGGGATAGCCCAAAGCTATCGCTACTCACAAAGTATGCAGCAAGAAATGCTCTATCATGCTGTAAAGATTATGCTAGATAGGGGGCTTATAGAATCTAGTGTGAGTTTAGAAACTAGCTCAAATTTTAGTAGGAATCTAGATTCCATAACCACCTTGCAAGGCGACTAAAAATAGCATTAATTCACAATCAAACGATTAAAAATCTCTTGAGATGGACGTGCATTTGAGCCTGTAATATCACGCATGGAATCAACTTGACTTTGTGTTATAGTCATCGTTTGCTTTAGCACAATCCATCTCACACCTTGTGAGCATGGTGGCGTTGTCAATGAGCCATCAAACTGATATGAAGTAAGATTGCTTGGTAATAGCTTGTGAATATCAATATTTGCGATAAAGTTTGCTTTGTCTGGTTGTGTCGGCAAATTTTTCACCAAAGTTTCAATAACGGGATTAGATCGCTCCTCTACAAAAAAGACCGCAAGGATTACCTTATGTCCTTTAGAATCTTCATGCAAAAATTGTGCTTCAAGTATGCCACGAAGTGAATCGATAGCATTTTCACCGGGTGTTTTAAAATATATTTCTTTTAGCTGATAGCGATTGCCATTCATTTCTAAAAAGTTTCCTTGTGGATAAATCATCTTAAAGGTATAGTTAGAAAGCATGAGATTTACTCCCTTTGCCACGCTGTATTTAAGCTCAAATTGTGCCGCCCCTTTACTCACATTTTTTGTAACGATATTTATGGGTGATTGCTGATTGCCTTCCGCACAGCCCAAATAAAGTGGATTAAGATTTGCCCAATACTGCGGTGCAGTATTATCTTTATAACTCCAGTTTTGCTTGTTTTGTGCGTATATAAACTGCGTAAGCGATAAAAGCACAAGGATATAAAGTCTCATATTTACTCCTTATATAGAATCTCATGTAGAATTATAAACTCTAAAAAAGAAGTTTTAGTCTTACCACACTTAGTTTCTACCCTATTCTCCCTTCATATTTCAAACTTCAGATTCTAAGATATCCCCTAAAACACCACCC
>NZ_FZMS01000078.1 GCF_900198365.1 Helicobacter bilis
TATAAAAAAGCAAATAAGATTCTAATAACCACAATACTAAATCTTATGTCTTTCATGCAAGATATTCTGCAAATATAATCACAGAATTATGATGGCATATTTAATAACCCAAGCAACCCAAACTCTACGCATTTACTCGTGCGTTAAATGCTCTTGCTAAAGAGAAATGATCGATATTATCAAGGCTTACATTTGATGGCACACCTTGTGCGATTTTGCTAAATTTTAAGCATAAATCCGCTAACTTTTCTTGTATAAACATGACAATCATATCGCTTTCAAGTGAGGGCATGAATGCAAATATCACCTCTTCTATATTCTCATCTTGAATGCGTTGTATAAGATCTGTGAAATCGCAATGTTTATAGTCCTCAATTACGCAATATACCCCATGAAATTCGCCAATATCTTCAATCAAAAACACATCTTTTGGGTGAGACACAATGCAGAGTGTGCCATTCTTACGAGTAGAATCAAGGCAAATATGGCAAATCTCACCATGACTAAGCGCACCGCAAACCTTGCACTTTTCAATCGTAGCAATGCAATCATGGATCGCCTGTGCGATTTGTAATCCTAGCGGAGCGTTTTCGATAGCTAGTGTATAAGCCATTTTACGCGCACTTTTCTTGCCTATGGTTGGCATTTTTTCAAGGGCATTTACAAGTGTATTAAAAGAAAATAAGTTATTTTGATAGTTTTTCATGCGGGGGATTCTAGCAAAAAAGTGATAAGTTTTAGCAAAGTTATCTTTTTTTTTATATAATGAAAGCCTTATTTTACTTTTGGAGTATGTATTTTGGCGTCATTAGATATGGATTACTATGAAATCTTAGAGATTAGCAGAGATGCAGACCATGATACAATCAAAAAATCATTTAGAAAACTTGCATTAAAATACCACCCTGACAGAAACCCAGATGACAAAGAAGCAGAAGAAAACTTTAAAATGATTAATGAAGCTTATGAAGTATTAAGCGATAGTGAAAAAAGGGCAATTTATGACAGATATGGTAAAGATGGACTTCAATCACAAGGCTTTTCTCGCTCTAGTGGTGGATTTAGTGATATATTTGGCAGTATATTTGAGGATTTCTTTGGAGGGGGTCAGTCAAATACACAAGAGCATTATGCCTTTGATCCAGACTATGTATTGCGACTGAATCTAAGCTTTAAGGAAGCTGTGTTTGGCTGTAAAAAGACGATTAAAACGGAGTATAAAAGCTATTGTAAAACATGTAGTGGCACTGGGGCAAAAGATGGCAAAATGCAGGATTGCAATAGGTGTAATGGTCGCGGTAGGGTTGTCGTGCAGCAGTCTATTATACAAATGCAGGTTGCATGTCCTACTTGTGAGGGGACGGGCAAAATCATCGTTGATAAATGCACTAAATGTCATGGAAATGCCTTTGAGCGTGTAAAAGAGACGATTGAGCTAGAAGTAAAAGCGGGTATTGATAATGGCAATCAGCTTGTATATCGTGGTAAGGGGAATGAAGTAAAAAGCGGTGTGAGAGGCGATCTCTATATCAAAGTGGTTGTGAAAGAAGACGAGCATTTTGTGCGTCATGGCAATGATTTGTATATGGAAGTCCCTGTGTTTTTTACCACGATTGTGCTTGGCGGTAAAATAGAGATTCCCACACTTAGCGGACAAGCAGAGTTAAACATTCCACCAAATACCGCACATGGACATCAGTTCGTTTTTCAAAATGAAGGTGTGCCAGATATTAATAGCGGAAAAAAGGGCAGGCTTATCGCACAAATAAAAATCACCTATCCGCAAAATCTCAATGAAGAGCAGCAAAACCTTGTGTTAAAACTGCAAGAAAGCTTTGGGGATACAAGCAAGCCTTATAAAAGCTTCATTGATTCATGTTTTGATAAAGTCAAAAACTGGCTTAAGGATAAAATATCATGAGATAAGAATATCCATTGTGTATGCATAACGCTTGTTTATATGGGTTTAAATCTAGTATAACTTCATAGGTTTTTTATGTTTTTATGTCATTGTGTGTAAATAATGCTAAAAAATGTAAAAATAGATTCTATGCGAGTTGTGTGTTATGGAAGATTTTAAGGTTATTTTGATTAGTGGGTTATAAAACATAAATCATGAATTTACAAGGTAATTATATTTACTCTAATTTTTTACTGATATGTGCGGTATTTTCTGTATTTTGTAGCCATATAAACACATCTACAACAGCTTGATATAATGCTTCGGGTACATTGCTATTTACTTCCATTTTTATAAGAGAATCAACGAGTTCAGCATTGCAAAAAAGTGGCACTTGATACTCCTTTGCTTTGGCAATGATTGCTTCTGCGATTTTCCCATGCCCACTTGCAACAACGCGAGGGGCATGGTCCTTATACTCTTCATAGGCAAGAGCAGCAGCCTTTTTTCTCATGTATAATCCTTTTAGCTTTGCACTAAAGCTAAATCGGCGGTTTTACTTATTTATGATGGTTTAAAGCTGTCATAACTTTATGTTATAATCTCAAATATTCACAGAAGATACAAGCTGTTTGTATCAGGAATTACAAAACCACGCATTGTCGTTAAAGGCATAATTATGGAATCTAAAACAACATATCCGTTAAATACTAGACTTAATATTGATGGTTTAGACCTTATGGGGAGTTTAGAATCTTGCAGTGTTGATTTGTGCTTTTTTGATCCGCAGTATCGTGGGGTGCTTGATAAAATGCGTTATGGGAATGAAGGGGAGCGACAAAAAGGCAGAAGTGAGCTTGTGCAGATGAGTGAAGAACAGATTCAAAGCTTTATATGCGAGATTGATAGAGTGCTAAAGCCTGGCTGTTATTTGATGCTGTGGATTGATAAGTTTCATCTATGCGAGGGGGTAAAAGCGTGGGTGGAACAAACAAGTTTGCAGGTGGTAGATCTCATCACTTGGGATAAGCTCAAAATGGGTATGGGCTATCGCACAAGGCGACAGAGCGAGTATCTGCTGGTTTTGCAAAAAGCACCGATAAAGGCTAAAAATACTTGGCGATTGCATAATATCCGCGATGTGTGGAGTGAGAAGATTCCAAATGATGAGCTAAAGATTCATCCGCATTCAAAGCCCAAGGGATTGCAAAAAGCTTTAATAGAATCTTGCACAAATAAGGGCGATTTGGTGCTTGATCCAGCAAGTGGGAGTTTTAGCGTGTTTGAGTGTGCTAAGGAGTTAGGGCGAGAGTTTATCGGCACAAATCTTAGCACATTGCTATAAATTCATTATATTCATTAATTTGAAGCAACGCACAAATAAGATTCTAACAACTAATTCACCAAAAAAAACTTAATATTGCTTTGTCATTTGTTGTTGTAATCCAAAATATAGATTTATGAGAGCTTCTAAATATTTTATATATTGCTATTTGTGGGATTAAAAGCTATATAACTGCTAGACCAATATATAAAATAATTATTTGTATTTATTGTGGTGGTAGCAAAAAAATGTGTTATCTGTATTTTATAGTTTTAAAAAAAGTGTAAATGAACGATTATGTTATGGATTTTTTATAAAGGATATGTATGAAAAAGCATCTATTGAGTGTTGTTGTTGCAAGTTGTATTTGTGTCAATATGTCATTTGCTGATAGTAAAGGGAATGGCTTTTTTCTTGGTGTTGATTTTGGTGGTTCTGTTGGAGCACTTACAAATACAGGATTAACAATTAGTGGTAACGCTGGGCAAGGCGGTGTCCCAGCTAAAGAGACAATGCAAGTTAATGCGGGTTTTGGTCTCAATCTGCGTATAGGTGGACAGAGATATTTCGATAGAGAAAATGGCATGAGATATTACCTTAGCATTGGTGGTGTTTTTGGTGCACCAAGTTATGCTTTTGGTGATTTAAAAGTGTCTGGTATTACCATGATTGGTGATATAAATATGGATTTTTTACATGATTTCACTAGCACAGAATCTCAAAGAGTTGGTATATATGTCGGCATGGGGGCTGGATATATGACTACGCTGTATCCGGGCGGTAGCGCACTTACGATTCAAAACATGAATATTCCAAGTTTTAGTGGTGTTACTATAGGGCTAAACTTTGGAGTTAGGACACTTGTGGCAAGACATCATCAGTTTGAGTTTTCAACAAAAAGTGTCGTTACACACTCAAAAGCGACAGAAAATATCATAGGGTTTCAAGTATTCTTAGGTGCGAACTATTCTTATTTATTCTAATAGGATTTTACAATTCTCACGCTTATGTAATGTCTCTTTAGATAAGCGTGAATGGGTATTAGAAAGCCAAACAATTACTCGTTAATTCCTAGCACAACTTCTAGTTTCTCTTTTAAAACCTGTGGTGTAAAAGGCTTAACAATATAGTTATTAACTCCTGCTTTTAACGCAGTTATAACCTCTGATTTTCCACCTTCAGTTGTTACCATAATAATTGGAATATCTTTATACTTTTCTTCTGCACGCACTTTTTTTACAAGCTCTAAGCCATTCATCTCTGGCATATTCCAGTCTGTAATCAAGACATTAATACCCTCAATGGTACTCATCTGATTCCAAGCTTCAACTCCATGCTCAGCCTCTAAAATATCTTCATAACCAAGTCTTTGAAGAGTGTTTTTAATAATCCGTCTCATCGTAGAACTATCATCAACTACAAGCAATTTCAATGTTTGCTCCTTATAAATTAATTAAATCTTCATTGGTGTATTATAACATACTTTTAATAACCAAGATTAAAATTTTACATTTTTAAAATCAAGCTTACCTTCATAAAATGCCTTTCCTATGATTACACCACCAACTTTTGGGTAATTATGCAACATATCTAAATCTTTCTGTCCAGAAAAACCACCACTCGCGATGGTAAAAATGCCACTAATTTCCGCAATCTCTTCGGTCAAAGCAAAATTAATACCAGAAAGCATACCATCTTGTTGAATGTCCGTGCAAACTATTGCCTGCACACTACTGCCTTTTAGTTTCGCGGCAAAATCAATTGCTTTTATTTCACTCACATTTACCCAACCATGAGTAGCAATATTGCCATCTTTAGAATCTATGCTTAAAGCGATTGGATACTTATCTGCCATTGAGATAGTCCAATCTAGATTTTGCAGGGCAATAGAGCCTAAAATCGTGCGACATACACCAGCATTTAGGTAATTTTTTATAGTGTCTTCAGTGCGAATTCCACCGCCAACTTGTATTTGCAGGTTAGTTTCAGTTGCAATATTTTCTATGACACTAAGATTTTTTGGACTTCCCTCAAACGCACCATCTAAATCCACTATATGAAGCCATTTTGCACCGCAATCTTCAAAATATTTCGCAAAATCAAGGGCATTACCATACTCTTTAGCACTTTTTTTCTCACCCTTTGTTAAACGCACAGCCTTTCCGCCTAACAAATCTATTGCAGGAAATAAAATTGCCATGATTTTTATCCTAGATTCTAATCATTTAAATTATCCAACACTGACTGCTTCAGCATTTTGTAGCGAGACATTACATTTCCATCGAGATTACCAAGATTTGATGAGATAACAACGCCACCACGAGAAATAGCATTATCCGCTTCAATCTGTATTTTCTCCTTATCCTTTAGGTTTTCCTTCAAATACACATAATCAATAGGATTGACCTTAATACCAATTTGTGTTGCTTCCATAATATTTGATAGTAAAGATCTTGTAAGTTCCAAAGCAACTCGCTGTGAATTTTCCTCAATTTCTTTTACTATAACTTCTTTTGCCATATCAATAGCAATGGAACTTAACTCTTTTTCAAGGGCTTCAAGATGGATTTGTGATTGTTTTAGTGTATTTTCTAAAGTGATCAATGATTGCACTATCTTTTCACGCTCTGCTTGTATCTCTGCTTCCATCGCTTGTTTTGCCTCATTTTTTCCCTCTTCAAATCCCCTTTTATATGACTCATCGCTTGTTTTTTCAAGTGTTTCTTGCATGCTTACTTGATTTTTCTCAAACTGCATTTCAAGCTTTGCAAGATTCCCGGATAACTCATCACTTTTATGCAATAGCTTTTCGATTAACTCTTTTTCTAAAGAGTTCATAGTCGGCGGACGATATGCATTCACTTGCTCTACATTTTGCTCATCGGTTGTATTTTCAGTGGAATCTGTATTTGTCTGAATCTCTAAAGGCACAATAGCTTTAAATTCATATTTATTAATTGAGTGATCACCTTTTTGTTCATCTTGTATGAGATTGTGATTACGAGATAACATCGTCTTGTTCTCCTAATTGTATTAAGCCTTGTTCTGAGAGATTCTGAACTATCTCAATAATCTTTCTTTGTGCCGCTTCTATATCACGCACTTTAACCGCACCTAAAAACTGAATCTCTTCAGCAAACTGCTCACTTGCTCTCGAACTCATATTACTCATAAACTTTTGCTTCAACTCATCAGCACTTGATTTCAATGCCAATGCTAAATCCTTCTTATCTGCAACTTTTAGAATCTCAATGATAGCAGACTTATCAAGCTTAATCATATCTTCAAAAGTAAACATCATTTCTTTAATCTCATTAGCAAGTTGCTCGTCTCTTTGCTCTATCTGTGCTAATGTAGCCTTTGCGGTTTTCTGTCCCATGCGGTTAAACATCTCAGCAACAGCACGAGGACCGCCAACTTCGACTTTGTAGCTTGTAAGAGATTCTACTTGTTGCTCTAGCACCGCTGATACTCTCTTTACAACAGAAGGCGAAATGTCCCCTAAGTTTGCCATACGAATAGAAATTTCTGCACGCAACTCATCTGTAAAAAATCCTAAGGTTTCCGCTGCACCACCAGAATCCATATGTGCTAGAATTAGGGCTATTGTCTGCGGGTGCTCATTTACAATAAAGTCGGCAAGTTGTTGCGGCTTTACCTTATCCAAATAACCAAAATTCTTGGTAGATTGCATAGTTTTTGCAAGTTTATCAAGCACTCTCTTTGCAATATCTGGTCCAAGTGTCTTCATCAGCAATTCTCTTGCATAATCAACACCGCCAGAATTAATATATTGATTAGACTGCAAGATAGTATAAAATTCTTCTAATACAGCAGCACCCACAGCCTTATCTGTGCCACCTAATTGCATGATATGCTTACTGATTTCAGTAATAGATTCTATATCTAAATGATGGAATACTTCACTTGTGATTTCTTCACCGACTTGAATGAGTAGAATCGCTACTTTTTCAGACATAGAGAGTTCATCATATTGAGCTCTTTGCTTTGGAGTTAAGGTCATTGCCATTTTTGCCCCTTATTTCATTTCGATTTCATCGCGTATGAGCGCTTGGATTAAACCTGCTATCTCATCTGGTTTCGTTCTCACTGCTTCTTTGATTTTCTCTAACAACACATCATATTTTACAGCATCTTCATTGAATCCACCGCCAATGCCAAGTTGCTCTTCCACTCTTTTACGCATTTCATTCGCCCTATTTAGCGTATCATCATCATCATCAAAGTCAAATAGCGGTTGTTTCTCTGTCTCCTCTTCTTCATGCACTTCAAGCATACGCTCCGCAAATGGTGCAATAACCTTTTTATAGAAGAAGAATAGCACGATAACAACAAGCACATATCGCAATAGCGGCATAAATGGACCGAGATATTTTTCAACCGCTTGGGCTACTTTTTCAAAGTTTGTTAATGGTGGTGTGCCAGAACCAATAGCATTAAGCTGTCCAGCAATAACGCTTACAATATCATTACGACTTTCATCATAACCTGAACTTGCTTCGACAATTTTTTTAATCTCTGCAAGCTCTTCTGGGCTTCTTGGGGTATATTTCATCGTAATAAAGCCCGTTTCTTCATTTGTCTCTTCAGTATAAGTTCCATCAATCACAACACCAACAGTCATGCGTTTAAGTTGGGGGGTTTGCAATCGCATAGTCGTTGTCTTTTTGTCGGGCATATAGTTTTTAACAAACTGACTTTCTCTATACTCTTCTCTATTATTGGAATCTAAGTCTTTAACTTCGGCAATGTTATTAATAACACCCGGGACGCCACCCGGATCTTTTGGTGCAAGTCCTTTTCTCTCTATCTCTTTACCCGACTCACTTGCAACAGCAGATTCTTTACTATATATTTCTTCCGTGCTTTCTTGCTTACCAAAGTCATAGTCTAGATTCACACTCACAGTCATTCTGTCTGTGCCACCAGCAAGCCTGCTTAATGATTGTCTAATCTTATTTGCAATCTCTTGTTCTGCCTGCACCTTATAAGCAAAGTTTTTAAATGCCTGTTCGTTTTCAATGGTTGCTTCATCGCGTTTATTTAGTGGATTACCATATTGATCCACCATGATAACATTTTCTGGTTTAAGCCCATTGAATGAATTTGCAATAAGGTTTTGAATACCAAAGATTTGATTCTGTGTAAGCGTCATGCCATCTCTAAGCGTTAATGCTACACTTGCACTAGGCACAGCACGAGTTTTTACAAACACATCATCTTTTGGTTCTGCAATCTCAACTCTTGCATCTTGTATGGGGGCTAATGCCATTAATGTCTTTTCTAATTGTCCTTTAATTGCACGTAGTTTTTTAACATCAAATTCACTTTGTGTTGCACCAAAGCTATTTTCATTAAAAATATCATAATCAACCCTGCCTTTTATAATGCCCTGTGCGGCAAGCTCATTACGCAAAACAAAGACTTGGTCTTGTGGCACTGCAATAGTGTTGTCATTAATCATTTTATAAGGGATATTTTGCTGCTTAAGATAGCTTATCGCAGACCCTGCATCTGCTGGATTCTCAGCTGAAAAGAGAATCCCAAAACCATCGACACTATCCCCCTTCTTTGAACCTAAAGAGGATACAATGAGATATGATAAAAAAGCAACAAAAACAACAACAGTTACAAGAATAACAATTTGTTGTTTTCGATTTAATTTTTTAATTAAATTTTGTAACTGCGTAAATATCGCTTTAAAATCCAAAACTTACCTTCCTTAAAATATTTATAAATCTTGTAGTATATTTGTTAATTTTTGTATGACAATGTCATTTTGCTGCGGGATTCCAATGGTAATCCGCACGGCATTAAGTCCATAACTTGCCAAATCTCGCACAACAATTCCTTGCCGTAATAACAAATTGCTTATTTTAGTAGAATTTAACTTATTATGCAATATAAAAGTAACAAAATTTGCATAAGATTCCAAAATATCAATCTCATATTGCTTTGCAAAATGCTTATATTTTTCCATTTCACTAAAATTATTCTTAACAGAATCTAGTAAAAACTCTTCATCAAAAAGACTAGCACTAGCGGCCTTAAGGCTTAAAGTCGTGATATTAAAAGGTGGTCTTATCTTATTTAGCATATCAATTATGCCCTTATTTGCGATACCATATCCAACACGCATACCACCTAATCCATATATTTTAGAAAAAGTCCCCAGATAAATTACATTTGGAAAACCTATAATATCCTTAGGTCTAATCGCATAATTAGAATCTTTATACGCACAATACTCCATATATGCACAATCTAGGACTACAAGACTCTCTCTATCAATTTTTTTTAAAAAATCAATCACTTGAGATTTAGGCAACGCTTCTCCAAGCGGATTATTGGGTGTGCATAAAAAGATTATGCTAGGCTTATGTGCTTCATAATATTGCAACATAGAATCTAGATTATGAAAAAAATCAGGTGTGCGTAAAATAGTAGCATTGCAATGCTTTGCATAGATAGCATACATTGCAAAAGTCGTTTTTGCCATAAGCACCTTAGTATTTTTATCACAAATTGCATGTATGCAAAACTCAATTATTTGGTCGCTACCACTGCCAATAATGATTTGATTGCTTTCTACATTATACTTTTTCGCTAGAGATTCTTTAAGCTCATAGTAAGAATCATCGGGATATATATATGCATTACACGCATTCTCAAGAATTGCTTCCTTTGCAAGTGGTGAAACACCTAGTGGATTTTCATTGCTACCAAGCTTAATAATATTTTGTGGCTCAATATTGTAATCACGCATAACAAGCTCTAGTGGTTTTCCAACTTCATAAGTAGGCAAAACAGAGATATGCTGGTGAAATTTCATAATATTTCCTTATAAATCGCTCTGGCATAATCACTAACAAGGTCTCATTGCTTATTGTAACCTTAAAAACGAAATTGTAGCATAAAGATTGCGAATTTATATTTTTATGTTACCATTTTACAGAGTTTTTTACTTTGAAAATAGACATTATTGTGGTGGTGATTATGACTTTGCTTGATATGCAACACAATGAAACATATAGGATAAAGTTTGTATGTAATATGCAGAATCTACTCGTACAAAGACTGCACTCTCTAGGTATTTATGAAGGGGCTTCTGTGCGACTTGGATATGTCTCAATGTGGCAACACACTTATAGTGTATATGTGAATGGCACACAAGTGGCACTGCGAAAGAGTGAAGCGGAATTAATTGAAATTGAAAAAATATAAAATTGTTTAATTCATATTGAATACCATATAAAATGAAACTAGAATCACTTATCAAATACTCTATCAAAATAACTTTCTGGAGCATTTATTATGATACAACCAAAACCTGTATTTTATGTATGTAAAAAATGCGGGCATGTGAAATACCATCAAGCAAAAAGTGATTGCATTAGTGCTGAAGATATTGCGGCTATAATTTGTCCTAAATGTAACGCATTAATGAAAACTCATAGCAATATGTTAAGTGCATTCTTGGATTAAAGTTTTTAAATATTGTGTTTTCTAAGCCTTTAACACTATCGCCCCATTGTGTGTCTAGCACTCTTTGTTTCCACTGCTCTATTGTAAGTCTTGAATCTAAGTCTTTTTTATTCATACCTTTTGTTAGGGCTTTGGCAAATTTATCATTTAAAGACTCTTTTATTTGTGCGTAGTTTTTATTTGCTTGTTGAAAGTTTGAAAAAAGTTCATCTGCTTCTTGACGCGTTAATGTTTTTTGGGTAGGATTGTGTTTGCTACCCATGCTGGTGGAGGAAAGGAAACCTGTAGAAGCTTGATTGGGCTGTGGAATCCCGAAGTTCGGTGGGTAGTCTATAATTACTTGTTTTGCATTTTGCAACTTATTTAATAGGTTATTGTTCTTCTTTGGACTCAGCGTAACATTTAAAAAATCTTTTCCATAATCTCTACTTACATTTACAAAAAACAATTTATCATCTAGCGAAATACCCATTAATAAATCACTTTTTTCATCAATAAAGGCTACATGTGGTGTCTCAAAAGTTTCTTTAATTTGTGGGATATATTGCTCTCTATGATTTTCGATTAATTTCTCTAAGTCTTTTCTATTTACTTTAATGTCTTTCCCTATGGCTTGGCGGACCTCTTTTGCTACATTTACTACTGCTTCATCATTAATGCTTTTTAATCCAAAAGTATTCATCCATGTTTGTGCTACTTCTTTTGTGATTTCTTGTGTATTACCTTTAGAATCTATGAAAGTTTCTATAACTTCTTTATTTAGATGTTTGCTTTCACTCAACGAGACATCTTTGCTTTCTACATTACGCCCTAAATGTGCTTCATTCTGTGCGACTTTAGAATCTAGGGCGTTTTT
>NZ_FZMS01000073.1 GCF_900198365.1 Helicobacter bilis
TGTTTTAGAAGTTAAGATTCCCTGCCTTTATGGGTGGATGGGCGGAAGTGCATGGCTTGTGGCACAAAAAGCACAAATCTAAACACTAAAACAACTTGTCGTGTTAAGTACAGTAAAATACCTAACAACTTAGAATATTAAAGATATTTTGCCTTTTTCAAAGGCTCGATACGACACTACATAGAAACAGCTCTAAGTATTTATGCCCTAATCCTACACCAACATAAATTTGGTCGAGATTCTAAAAATTATAGATCTTTATAAAGCCCTACAATATTCTATAAAGCATAAATAAAAATATATCAAAAATTAAGTAGATAAAATAGATAAAAAGTAATGGTCGGAGTAGCGGGATTCAAACCCACGACCTCACCCACCCCAAGGGTGCGCGCTATCAGGCTGCGCTATACTCCGCTAAAAAATCTAATTGAGCTAGATTCTAAGTCAGTATCAATTCCATATATTAAGTGAATGACTAAAGCAACTAAGCAAACTTTATTCTTGAATTGCAACACATTAACGAGATCTTAGATTCAATAAAGTCTATGAACGAGTGCCTTATACAAACAAATAATCAACATAACAAAATTTTATTCATAGAGTGGCGGACAGGGAGGGATTCGAACCCTCGGTAATCTTGCGACTACGCATCCTTAGCAGGGATGTGGTTTCAGCCAACTCACCCACCTGTCCTTGTTGTAGATTCCTATAAAAACAAGTCTGCCAAAAAACAATTTTCAAGCAGAAATAGAAGCAGGATTTTATCTAATAAAAGCTTAATTTTTACTTAAAAATCTAGCTTCTGTCTTGTGTAAAGATATAAACCTTGTCAAAGTTTAGTTTGCAGGATTATTTATTTTGTTCTATTTACATAAAGAATTTATAGTTTGCAATTATTTTGTTATAATCTCTACCCTAAATAACACATAAAGATAAGAATAAATGAAAAATATCGTTATTGACCTTGATGGAACACTTACAGAAGATATAGATGTAGAATATAGTGATAAGCCTGTGCGAGTTGAGGTTGTGAAAAAACTAAAAGAATATAAGGCAATGGGCTTTAATATTATCATTTCAACAAGTAGAGGCATGAGAACTTATAATGGCGATATAGGAAAGATTAACGCTAAGGTGTTGCCAGATATTGTAGCATGGTTAAATAAGCATAATATCCCCTATGATTCTATTATGGTAGGTAAGGCTTGGTGTGGCTTTGATGGATTCTACATTGATGATAAGGCAATTCGCCCATCTGAATTTGTGCAAAAGAGTTATACAGAAATACAAGATATGCTATCACAAGAAGTAGCTTATAAACAAGTAATATGCGATAAAAGTAAAAATAGCTAAAGGGATAAGCAGTGATACTTATTACATCAGCACAATATTTGGTTGCAGAATTTCAAATTGAGTTTGGAAAACTGCCACCTGCATTTCTACCGCTTGGGCAAAAAAGATTCTATGAGTATTACGCACGGCTTTTTCATGCCTATAATGAACCTATTGTTTTAACATTACCTGAAAGTTTTACACTCCATAGCTTTGATATTGCGAATCTAGCAAAATATAATATAGAGATTCTGTTTGTCCCTGATAATTTAGGCTTGGGTGAATCTATTGTCTATGCGTTGAATATGAAATTGCCCCTCAGTCAGTCTTTACATATTTTGCATGGCGATATTTACTTAGAAAAGATCGATAGCATAGAAAATGCCATCGGCGTTATGCGTGTGGATAATAATTATGAGTGGGAATATTTAAGTAGTGATTATCGTATTGCCTGTGATTCTAAGCAATCAAGTGGCGATCAGCTTGCTCTAAGTGGTTATTTTCATATACAAAATCCCTACACACTGATACAATCAATAGTATGTAGCAAGTATGACTATATTAGCGGTTTAAAGCTATATTCACAATTATATCCATTTCATGTTGTGGAGCAAAATGGTTGGCAGGACTTTGGATTGCTTTCAAGTTATTTGCATGCTAAACAGATTATTACCACACAAAGAGCGTTTAATCAATTAGTCTTTCAAGATGGCTTTTATCTCAAAACATCATCATTGCATAAGAAGCTACAAGGCGAGATTAACTGGTTTTTAGAGTTTCCAAAAGACTTATCCTTGCATATCCCACTATTTATGCAGTTAGATAAAAATAGCTATAAGGTTGAGTATTTGTATTTAAATACTTTGGCAGAGCTTTTTGTATTTGGGCGATTAAGTATAATTGTATGGAAAAATATCCTTAATTGCCTGCATTCTTTTCTCTCTAAACTCCATGCAAAAACTTCTCCCAATCAAACAAACTTTAACTATACGCAAAAAACATTTGAAAGATTAAAAGATTTTTGCAAAGAACGCAATTTTTCATTCACACAGCCTTTTTGTTTTGTTGATAGCAATACTACAACAACCCTATCGACAACTATGGGGGGGGGGGGCGATATGCCTCTATTTAGCACTGCCGCATTTAGCGTTACTTTGCAAGACATGCTTGCAGATATTGACACATATATTACCCCATCTTCTCATGCGTGTTTTATACATGGTGACTTTTGTTTTAGCAATATTATGTTTGACTTCCGCTCAAATCGCATTAAAACCTATGATCCACGAGGTATTGATTTTAGCGATACGATAACCCCTTATGGTGATAAGCGATACGATTATGCAAAGATATTTCATTCGCTTGTTGGACTATATGATTTTATCATTGCTGGTTTTTATAAATGTGAAATCAGCAAGTCTCACATTTACTTTGATATACAAGAACCTTCAATAGTCTCAAGTTTGCAACAATATTTCATTGAGTTGTTTTGTCCGCAAAATGCCGCAGAAATCTATGCGATTACAATCCATCTCTTTTTATCCGCACTTCCACTGCATGCTGATAATCCAAAAAGACAAGACGCTTTATTTGCAAATGCTTTTCGCCTTTACAAGCAGTTTAAAACACTCTATCCCAATTCACTCAATACAAACAAAAAAGGCAAGATATGATAATTGTTATCCCAATGGCAGGACTTAGCTCCAGATTCAAACAAAGTGGCTACAATGAGCCAAAATACATGCTTTCCTTATTGGATAAAAGCGTGTTTTATCATGCGATACATAGCTTTAAAGCATATTTTAACAAGGAAAAGATTCTATTTGTATGTCGTGATATTTGCAACACAAAGGCATTTATCGATGGTGAATGCAAGAAGTTAGGATTGCAATTTTATGAAACAATAACACTCGAAAAAGAAACGATGGGACAAGCCCATACTACACTGCTAGGTTTAGAAAAAAGTGAGACTAAAGACACAGAATCTTTACTCATTTTTAACATAGATACCTTTAGGCCAAACTTTTCTCTACCCATAACAACTGATTTTAGCGAGATTGATGGCTATTTAGAAGTCTTTCACGCTGAGGGGAATGAATGGAGTTTTGTTTTACCTGATAAAAATAGCAATAGGGTGCTAAAAACAAGCGAAAAAGATAGAATCTCATCATTATGTAGTAGTGGTTTATACTATTTTAAACGCACGAGAGACTTTAAAGAAGCCTTGAAGTTTTCCATGCAAAACAACATAACAACAAAAAATGAATACTACATTGCCCCACTCTATAATATATTGATAGAATGGGGTATGGATATACGATTTTTCACAATCAATCTTAGCGAAGTAGTGTTTTGCGGAACACCACGGGACTATGAGAGATTGAAACAACTTAACAAAAAGGATATTGTATGACAGAAATTAAACGCGACATGACATCTTTTACAGGTGTTTTGGGTGGTGAAAGTTTTGATAAGCTTGGTGAATTAAAATTTGCTAATATGGGGGGGGGGGGTAACCCCTTGGCACGAGTATAGAGAAGCGTGGAGTAAATCTGCACGCTTTGCGATAGAGCCTACATTTCCATTGCAAATAAATTTTGAGTTAAATGCAACTTGTAACTTAAAATGCCCCATGTGTCCCATATCGCTAGAATCTAATAGCGATAAAAAGCAATTTGTTTTTCCATTTGAGATTTATAAAAAAGTCATTGATGAAGGCGTAAGTAAAGGTTTAAAAGCAATACGGCTAAATCATGTCAATGAGCCATTATTACGCAATGATTTAGAAGAATTTATTGTATATGCGAAACGCAAAGGAATTTTAGATATTTATCTTTCCACAAACGGCTTACTTCTTACACAGCAAAGAGCAAAATCACTTATAGAATCTGGACTAGATAGAATCCAAATTTCACTCGATGCTTTTTCAGAATCTATTTATAAAGAAATGCGACCGGGCAGCAATTATGCAAAAGTAAAAGAGCATGTATTACAACTCATTGAGCTAAAAAAGCAAATGCAAAGCATAACACCACTTATCCGTGTAAATTTCGTAAGGACGGAAATTAACGAACATGAATTAGATGATTTTATAGCCTTTTGGCGTGATAAAGTCGATATGATTGGCGCACAGGAGATGATAAAGATAAAAACCGCACGAGACCTTAAAAGCCACACTACAACCAAAATGAAAACATTTCATTGTGCCTATCCCAATCAATTGCTTGTAATCACGGCTGAAGGCAATGTCCTGCCATGTTGCACTTTCCATGCAGACACTATGCCTTTAGGGAATCTCTTTAAAGAACTTGAAAAAGATTCAAACTTTTCTTTGGAATCTTTTTGGAATCACAAAGACATTCAAAAACTACGCATATTGCATAAGCAAGGTGCATATAAAAGTCATGCAACTTGTAAAAAATGCGTGGAAGATTCTCAATATTAATGTATGTAAGTTTATTGTCATTTATACATAGCAATAAACAACACAAAATTTACTGCATTTTGATATTCATCTTAATAAGAGAGTATCAAATATGTAGCGTTTTGATACGCTAAATTTATATTTTTATATATTAATTGTGTTTTTTGATATATTATTGCCTATTTTCATAGATTTTTCATTATTATTTTTTAGACATTCTTTATATTGCCATTAGGAGCTACAATGTCGGTGTGGTCAAATCTTAAAATTGGAACAAAGATAATTTTATCCATTTTGGTTGCAATTTTCATATGTATGTTGGGGCTAGTTTATGTTGTAAGCAATCATGCCGAAAAGATACTTTTCAATGAGTCCCACAAGCTTTTAAGCAATGTCGCAAAGCGTTCAGCAAATCTTATGCAAGGCTACATTAACGAAACTTATAGCATGTTGCTATCAACACATGCAAATGTGCAAGATATATTAAACAGCGGCACACAGACACTAGAGCAAGAATTAAAACACAATCTTATGAATATGCTTGATCAAAATGACTTTGGCACCTATGGCTATATTATCTTAAAAGATGTGGATATGCAATCAAAATTTAAAGTTGGCAATGACTATATCATGCTTGCACTAGATAGTAACCCAAGAAATGAAGGTGGTGTAAATATGCTTCCTTCAGATTCTACAATTTTAACACTAAAGGGTGTGCAAACCGCACTTGCAAGTGGCAAACCAAGCGTTGGAACACCGCGTAAATTTAACTTTAATAACAAAGAGTTATATATCCTTTCTCTCAATGTCCCTTTACACAATAAGCAAGGAAAAGTTATCGGTGTGATTGGCATGCTTGTTGGTATTGATGAGCTATCAGCGGATTTTCGTAGCGATAGACTATCTGTTTTTGCTAGGGATTATAGGGTATTGTTTAATCAAGATGGCATGGTGATTATGCACCCTGATAAAAACTTTGAGGGCAAGATTCTCACAGAAGTGAATAGTTCGCCTACCGCACTCAATGTTACAAATGCCATTAAAAACAAACAAGAAGGTGTGGTGGAATATTATAACTTGCGTGGTGATTTAAGTTATACTGGAATTGCCGTATTTGACATTTGGAAAGATTTGGGCGTGTATTGGGGGATTGCTGTTACTGCGCCGGAGGGGTCTATTTATGCACCACTGCGTGATTTGCGTAATAACATGATTATTGGAGCGATTGTTTTTATGCTTGTTGTGGTGTTTGCTATATGGTGGGTAGTAAAGGTAGAAGTTACGACAAGAATACACGGGCTAGAACAGCTGCTTACATCTTTCTTTCAGTATTTAAATCATGAAACGAATAAAGCACCAGATCTTGTGAAACCGCGTGCTAATGATGAGATAGGGTACATGGCTCACGCCATTAATGACAACATTGAAAAAACGCAAAAGTCATTGCAGCAAGATTCTATGCTTGTAAATGAAGTTATGGAGATTGTAGATGAGGCAAAAGCAGGGCGATTTGGCAAACATATCACACAAACAAGCCCTAACCCACAGATTAATAAACTAAAAGATTCTTTAAATGAAATGTCGCACACATTATATCTTTTGGTTGGAGATAACCTAGCCGAAGCTAAGAGAGTATTTGACTCGTTTGACAACAACGACTTTACTCCAAGAATCCAAGATCCTCAAGGGCTAGAACAAAGTGTAAATAAGCTTGGAGATTCTATTGCTACAATGCTTCAAGTATCAGCCCAATATGCAAAAGAGTTAGAATCTAAATCAAAAGATTTAGAAGAAGCAGTAACTACTCTTACACAAAGCTCAAATACACAAGCAAGCTCTTTGCAGCAAACTGCCGCTTCAGTTGAAGAGATTACTTCATCAATGCAGAATGTAAGTGGCAGAACAAGTGAAGTTATCGCTCAAAGCGAAGACATTAAAAATGTAATAGGCATTATTAGAGATATAGCAGACCAGACAAACTTACTTGCACTTAATGCAGCAATTGAGGCAGCAAGGGCAGGGGAGCATGGCAGAGGCTTTGCAGTCGTAGCAGATGAAGTAAGAAAACTAGCAGAGAGAACGCAAAAAAGCTTAGGTGAAATAGAAGCAAATACAAATATACTAGTCCAAAGCATAAATGATATGGCAGAATCTATAAAAGAACAAGCTCAAGGCATTAGTCAAATCAATGAATCTATTTCACAATTAGAGACAATCACACAGCAAAATGTAGGCATAGCACATAAATCACAAGAGATAAGCAACGCCCTAGACCTAGTCGCAGCAAAGATTCTAGAAGATGCGAATAAAAAAAGATTTTGATAGCTTTGAGAATAGAATCTCATAAAATATTCTGTCATAAAACATAGGCATACATTTAACTTGGTTAATGAGTGTCTTTCGCCACATGTAATTATATCACGAATCCGATTTGCACATTTTCACACGCTTTAAAATGTTACTATTTGTAACATTTCCACCCTACAAAAAAAAAAAAACACTTGTAATATTCCCGGTTATAAAATTTAGTTGTATTTTAACTTTTTTGCTGTTATAATCTAGTTTCTTAATATTTTTAAATTGCACCGAATTTAACTAAATAGGTTGGTAAAATATGAATTTTATTTCTCGCCTCCGACTGGGGACAAAAATTTCTCTTATTGTAGTGTCAGTTATGATTGTTGCAGTGATTGGGCTTGCAAGCATCATAGCCTTTCAAAGCAAAAGGGTGCTAAATAATGAAGCCAAAAAGCTTTTACAAACAGCATCTGCTCGTTATGCTAACTTTATCTCATCGATTATTTCCGATGGATTTATATCGGTAAATACCATACAAGGTGTAACAAATACTATTTTTGAAAATGCCATAACTCCAAAGGAAACACAGCTATTAAATGTCGTTGATAATATGGTAGATTCCAATCCACACATTACTTTTGGATATATCTATATTAAAGATGCTTCAAATGTAAGGCTAAGAGAAGGTAGTAAATCGCTTACAAACAATGGTGAGATTTTAGTTATAATTGATGATGCAAATATACACTCTCCGGGTGGCACAAGACACATTCCCCCCGATCCTAATATCTTAAAAACACAGGCTTTTGAAGAAGCAATGAGTACGAATAAAATTGCCTTTGGAAATGCAAAGCAGATGACTGTGGGTGGAAAAGAAGTGTTTGCTGTTAATATTGTTGCCCCAATTTACAATGCAGAGAAAAGAAGAATAGGGATTATTGGTGTAGCCATAGATTTATCAGCATTAAGAAGCGAGTTGGTGGAAAGAGATAGAGTGTTTGATGGTGAAATACGCATGCTTCTCTCCGATAGAGAAATGATTGTTTCGCATACAAATCCAAACGCTGTTAATAAGGTCCTAACAGAGTATAATTCATCCCCACAAACTTTCAAGGTAAAAGAGGCTCTTCTAAGGCAGCAAGATGGTGTGTTTGAATATTACTCACTCACAAATAAAGCCATATCACTTGCTGCGTTACATAACTTTGACATACCAAGCGTAGATAGGCATTGGGCGATTTTAACGCTTGTCCCAGTTAAATCAATCGAGGGTCCAGCCTATGAAATTATCCAGTATGTTACATTTGTATGTTTAATTGTCCTGATTGTTTCTGTCGTGCTTATTTCGTTTTATGTTAAAGTGAAGATTGGTGATCGTATCAGTGGGATACAAGCGTATTTATTTGACTTTTTTGCTTTCCTAAGACATGAAAAAACCGATGTTAAGGATTATAAAATAGTTGCACACGATGAGTTAGGTGAAATGGCAAAAGCCATAAAAGACAATGTGTCGGCAATACAACAAGGGGTTAGACAAGACAGGGCGGTTGTCGAGGAAACCATAGGGGCTGTAAAAGAAATTGAAAAAGGTAATTTCGCTGTTAATATTGAGTGTATGCCAAACAACCCAGAGCTTGTGAAACTCGCCTCCGCACTCAACGAAATGCTAGAGGTGTTGCGATTAAAAGTTGGGTCAAACATGAACGACATTAGCAGGGTATTTGATAGCTATAAAAACCTTGATTTTACTTCGTCTGTGCGTGATGCCCGCGGTGATGTTGAAACAATGACAAATAATTTGGGGAATGAAATTAAGCTTATGCTTCAAACTTCATCTAGGTTTGCCGATACGCTTGCACAACAAAGCGGCGAGCTTAAGTCTTCTATGGATTCACTTATTACATCAAGCAATTCACAGGCATATTCTCTGCAAAAAAGTGCAACTGCGATAGAAGAGATTACTGGTGCTATGCAAAATGTAAGTGGTAAAACAAATGAACTCACCATGCAATCAGAGGATATTAAAAGTGTTATTGAGCTGATTAGAGATATTGCAGATCAAACAAACTTACTTGCACTTAATGCAGCCATAGAAGCAGCAAGGGCAGGAGAGCATGGCAGAGGCTTTGCAGTCGTAGCTGATGAAGTAAGAAAATTGGCAGAGAGAACTCAAAAGTCTTTGGGTGAAATCGAGGCGAATACGAATCTTTTAGTCCAAAGCATTAATGATATGGCAGAATCTATTAAAGAACAAGCCCAAGGCATTAGTCAAATTAATGAGACCGTAGCACAGCTAGAAAGTATTACGCAACAGAATGTATCAATTGCAACACATTCACGAGAGATAGGTTATGCAGTAGATTCTGTTGCAATGCAGATTCTAGAAGATGTAAATAAAAAGAAGTTTTAAGGTAGCTTATCGGTATTTTCTTAGACTATGGTTTTATTTTTTGTAAAACCATAGAATCTTTCACTGCCCCCCCCCATATCATCTCAATTACTGCATGTTTGTTTTTATGTTAAAAGAGATTAAACATGCAATAAAAATCTTCACTGCAAGAATAATTCTTCTTAAAGGACATAAAAGGGTATGCTATTTGCTTAAATCGTTTTTATGGCAGGTTGGAAGCTAGTTTCTAGCCATATATTGCCATGTTGATTTTATAGTAAGGAGCAACGCATGAAAAAGATGTTAGCTTTAGGACTTTTGAGTCTTTCATTGGCACAAGCAAAAATATTTGTAGGTGTTGATGGTGGTTATGTTATGGCAGGTAGTGCGACATCTGGCAAGGTTAATTCTGGCGTATATGATGGACACTACCAAGACGCATGGAATGTAAGTGCAAACTTTGGTTATGAAACTTTCTTTAGTAGCCATTTTGGTGCGAGAGCGTTTGTTAGTGCAGGTTATGGCAGCGTATTTGATAGTGCAGTAACAAAGCAATTCTTTGGTGTTGATGGCAACATTGACTTAATAGCGAATCTTGTTGGTGGCTTTGGCGTATTTGCTGGTGTTGGTGCCGGTTGGCAACATCACCCAATTGCAAGCACATTTGACAAAAATAGCATTCCATTATTTGGTAGAGTAGGTCTTACATTTGGTATCACAGATGGTTTGCGACTTGATTTAACAGCTAAGTTGCCAATTATCGCATGGGGTATGGATGGTTCTGATATCGCTGGCATACTCCCAAAACTAAATTCACCGCTTACAGTGCAAGCTGGTATTAAATTCCTATTCTAGTGCTATATAGCATGTAGAATATTTTCGCACACAATGTTATTCAGCTATGACATTGTGTGTTTTGTTGCACATTAGATTCTAAAGCATTCTACAATCAAGAATGATTTTAGGATCTTTTCTCTACAATTTTTCTTTCTTATGACTAAATTTTCATGTTAAATTATGCCTTTAGATTCTAATCATCTCTAATTTTAAGCATATTGACTCAATAGACCAAAACCCTTGACTTTTTGTTTTTTTGTATAATCGCAACTTCGTTTTTATGCAATATATCTATACAAAAAGGAAAAACATGAAAAAGTGTTACTTGTTGCTAGTGGTGCGCTATCTCTTATTTTACTTAGCGGTTGTTCATCGCTTGTTGCTACAAAGATGGATTCTAGTGTAGGCTATTTAGTGCAGTTTAATGGTGGTGATTTTAATGTTGGCGATGTTGTAAGTGCGGAAATGCCCTATGATGCTAAAAATCCAAATATAGCTGCTATGGTGCTTAATAAAGCGATTGTCGATAACAAATGCGATACGATACTTTTACCTCGCTATGAAGTTATATCAAAAACTTTTGGTAAAAATGTCATAAGGGTTACAGGAAGAGCAGCTACTTTCAAAGCAAAATAAACATATTTTCTTTAAGTTCTCTCACAAGCCGGTTGGCTTTCTGGCTGCATTACCTTTTTCATGGTGCAATGCAGTCAGAATTTTTGTATCCCCCTGCTTCTTATCAAGTAGATTATAAAATTTAGTATCAATTAAAAACGATGCTTGAAATCCAATCGTTTAAAAAGATTGGATTCGATAAGGCTAAATTTCCATTTCCTTTGCAGCCATCTCAAATGCAACAAGAAGTCGAGTTGTATAACTAAAAATTGGAAGCATAACGATTAATAGCTGTGTTAGTGTGATTTAGTCTTGTGGGGTTCTAACAAATTATCATATAGATTAACTCATGAATTAGGGCTTCTATAACACAGACACAGCTTTTTGCTTTTATAGAATCTTAGAAGAAAGATCTAATTATTTAGCATTATATATTCTCCATGATATGGAGTAATTAAAGAGTTCTCTATAAAGATTCTCAAAGTCTTTATTATCTTGTAGCAAAAAGCTTTCATCTAATGCATGTAAGCCAAAGGCTTTTTTAGAATCCGTGTTTATCTCTTTATCTTTCCATAGATACCCAACCCCTGCTTGTGTGGGATAAATCCCATTATTATCAATCCATACTGATCTATTGAATCCAAACTCATATTGCTTCTTATCCACCTTGCCTAGCATATTGCGACCGCCCACACTCATATATGTCGCATTTGATAGGCTCAAAGCATAGAGCGTAGGCAGTATGTCTTTGTGCGAACCCACACGAGATGGATTATAATGCAGGTTTATTTGATAGGCTTGTGGGATATAGATATAAAAAGGCACACTGAAGTTTAGGGCTTTATCGGTGCCTGGATTTGGTCCAAGATTTCTTAAGCGATGATCGCCTGTTGCACTTATAATTGTATTTTTTGCGAGATTTGATTGTTTGATTCTATCCATAAAATCCCCAAAGGCATTATTAGCATATTGATATAGTTTTATCGGCAATATGAGATTTTCTTGCTGTTTTTGTGTTAGTTTGTCTGCTAGTTCGCTAGGAAATGAAAGTGGCATAGGCGAAAAAGTGTGCGGTAAGAGATGTGGCGGATGATTGCTTGTAGTAAGGATAGCAATAAAAGTTGGCTTTTTGGCACTACTTAGAATCTCAAACGCAAGTCTATATACATACTCATCAGGCACACCCCATGAGTTAGAATCTTGCTTGCTTTCTGGATACTTCTCCATGAGTGTAAGGGCATCATAGACTTTATGTGCCCCTTGTATCTTTGTATAATCTTCTAATCCTTGCCACTGCCCATAGCCCGAAGTGATATAAAAGACTTCGTATCCAGAATCTGCATATATTGAGAATGGATTGTAGGGAAGCTTTATATTCTTATATGAACCAAGCGTGATTTGCTCATTTGGACTCTCAAAGAAAAGGGCTACAAATGATGGGGCTGTGCCATCCGCAGCACTCAAAAAGCGATAAAATACAAAATCACTCTCAAAATGCTTTCTTAAACTCCCAAGCAAATCATTTGTATCCTTTCTATCATGCACCAACGCATTTATACCAAAACTCTCCATAACATTTAAGACAACATGTGGGGGATTTTCTTTTAAAAAGGCAGAATCTGCTGTGGTATGAAAAAGTGGGAAAAGTTTCTCTTGCAATTCCTTGCCTCTTTCGATATTTGGCTCTCCAAAAGTCGCATTGTTTCTATAATCTTTTAGCGCCCATTCAAATGCCATAAGTGGATTTGTAGCGATATGATTAAAAATAGGTAATGTAGAAATATGAAAATTATCTGCTTTTATAGGAAAAGTTCCTAAAGTCCCACGCGCTGCAATGATAAGTAGAATAATTAAGCAAAAATGAATAGTCCCATAAATAAAAAGTCTCATAGCATTAAATGCGGTGTTTAATTTCTCTTTTATTGCATTGTATCTTAATGGAATCTTATAAGCAAAAAGGGTGATTATCCCACAAAGCAAAGACATTAAGATCCCCCACACAAGCGGATAGTCGTGCCACATAATAGAGAGAATGGCTAAAGTATCATCATCTTTTAATCCAAAAATGAAAATATCAATCTTATTGCCATAGGTTTGGAAGTAATAGAAATTTACAAAGGCTGCCACCATAAAAATAAAGCCAAGTAAAAATGCGTAAAATGAAAAGAAAAAGCGACTAAAAGAAGAGAAAAAAGAGTTTAAAGTTGCAAAGACTCTAGAGGTTACCCCCCCCCCCCCGCTTAATTTCACAGATATTTTAAGGATAGATTCTATAATAAAAGCAATAAGTTTTAGTCCAACAAAAACAAGCATCGCAATGCCAATGCTACGCATATCAAGCTTAAAGCCCATAATCCACATTGCATAAAAATCTTTATGCGTAAAGAGTTCTTTGGGGATAAAATGTGTTACCATAATAGCCCTAGCAGAAGAACAGATTATAAGCAAGATTGCAATAAATAATAATGTTTGAAAAAGTGTAGCGTAGCTTAGTGTTTTTGTAGTTGTGTTTGTCATGAAAATCCTTATAAATTAAATATGCGTGAGACTTGCAAGGTTTTTTATTGTTTGCAGATATAGGCATTTAGCGGAAAGCACTAAATTTAACCCTGCAAAATCTTTGTAGATTATGAGAGATGTTAGGTAGAATCTCTCTAATAGAATCCATGTTGCACTCAATATAACATTTATTAAAATCTAAAAGACTCTAGACTAAGAGAAATTTATAGAGAAAGATAAGAGACATAATCTTTTGATTACACAAATGTATGGCTAGAGTGGTTAGCCAAAAGCATAATCACTATTACCTTACTTTGTCTCTTCAAGCTTACGCAATGCCCCAGCAATCATAGAAGTATCACTTGAAGCGTCTTCAAGCAGTTTTTTAGCTTGTTCTAGTGCCTTTGATAGCTTACTATCACCACCACGAACGCACACTGCACCATCGGCTAATACGCTTACTTTATTATTACTAATGGAAACATGCCCCCAGTTTATTGCTACAAGATCATGACTTGATTCTGAACGAATGTCAATCACGCCTGTTTGTAAAAGCGCTAACATATCGCAATGTCCGGGCAGAACGCCAAACTCACCCTCTTTACCCGGTAAATAGACAGAATTTACCTTGCCATTAAAAATCTCACCATAAGGAGTAACAATATCGAGTTGAAAATCTTGCATTAAGCGCCCCTTATTATTTTGCTTGTTTCATATCCTCTGCTTTTTGAAGCACTTCTTGGATATTGCCAACCATGTAAAACGCATTTTCTGGTATATGATCGTATTTGCCCTCTAAAATGCCTTTAAAGCCTTCAAGCGTTTCTTGTAAGCTTACATATTTGCCCGGACTGCCCGTAAATACTTCAGCAACAAAGAATGGTTGAGATAGGAATTTCTCAATTTTTCTTGCTCTCTCCACAGTTCGTTTATCTTCTTCTGATAGCTCATCCATACCAAGCAATGCGATAATATCTTGCAAATCTTTATACTTTTGCAATACTTGCTGAATACCTGTCGCAATCTTATAATGCTCTTCGCCAACAACTTGTGGATCAAGGATTCTAGAGCTAGAATCAAGTGGATCCACAGCTGGATAAATACCCTTTTCAGCGATCTTTCTATTAAGAACGGTTTTAGCATCAAGGTGAGAGAAAACAGACGCAGGTGCTGGGTCAGTAAGGTCATCTGCTGGGACATAAACAGCCTGCACTGAAGTAATAGAGCCATTCTTTGTTGAAGTGATACGCTCTTGTAATTTACCCATTTCACTTGCAAGTGTAGGTTGATAACCAACCGCAGATGGAATCCTGCCTAAAAGAGCTGACATTTCCGCACCAGATTGTGCGTAGCGGAAGATATTGTCGATAAACATCAACACATCAAGCCCTTTTTCATCTCTAAAGTATTCCGCCATTGTTAAACCTGTGAAGGCGATTCTATTTCTTGCGCCCGGTGGTTCATTCATCTGTCCATAACAAAGGGCAACTTTGTCTAAAACACCACTTTCTTTCATTTCATGGTAAAGGTCGTTTCCTTCCCTTGTTCTTTCGCCAACACCTGCAAATACAGAGTAACCACTATGCTTATACGCAACATTATGTATAAGCTCCATAATAACAACGGTTTTACCAACACCAGCACCACCAAATAGCCCAACTTTACCACCTTTTGAGTATGGAGCAAGCAAATCAACAACTTTAATACCTGTTTCAAACATTTCTGTTTTTGTGCTTTGATTATCAAAGCTTGGAGATTCTCTGTGGATAGGCCATTTTACCGCTGCCTTAACCGGCTCACCATCATCAACAACTTCGCCAATAACATTAAAGATTCTACCCAATACTTCCTCACCAACTGGGACTTCAATCATCGCACCACGCGCTTTAACTTCTTGTCCTCTTGTAAGCCCTTCTGTCATATCCATAGCGATTGTTCTTACGACATTATCGCCCAAGTGTGCCGCTACTTCTAATACAAGCTGCTTTTCTTCAGAATCAAACTTGTAATTTACATCAAGCGCCTCGTTAATTTCTGGCAAATAATTTTCAAACTCAACATCAACAACAGGTCCCATGACTTGTGTGATTTTACCTATTTTATTCATATTTCAAGCTCCTTTCACATATTTACTTCATGGCTTCTACGCCAGCATTAATCTCAACTAATTCTGTTGTAATCGCTTCTTGTCTCGCTTTATTGTAAGAAATAGTCAGCGTTTTTACTAACTCAGCAGCATTATTTGTCGCCGCATCCATTGCTTGCATTCTTGCACTATGCTCTGCTGCTAGAGAATCTACAAGTGCATAATACATATTATATTCTACATACTTTTTTGCTAACTCATCTAGAATCATATTCTCTTCATCTTCGGGCGAAATGTTTAAAACGCTAGACATCTCGCTATCTTGTTGCAAGGCGTCTTTATCTGGCACAAGTGGCAGAATCTTCACACTTTTCAATTCTTGTGAGATAAGATTCTTAAATCCATTATGCACAATAATAACTTCGTCTGTTTTACCTGCTAGGAAATCATCGACAACTGCACCAATAAAGCTACTTGATTTTTCATAATCCGGTGAAGCACTCAAATCCGCTACACTAGCTTCTAAAGGAATGTTGTTGAATGCAAAAAACGCATTACCCTTTTTGCCAACACAGCGAAATCTTACTCGTATCTTTTTCTTTTCATACTCATCTCTTAAGCGTAAAACTTCTTTCATGGTGATACTATTAAAGCCACCACACAAGCCTTTATCCGCAGTTACAAATACAATGTCTACAATTTTTACATCATGAGATTCTGTATTGTTGAAGAACTTGCTATCAATATTTGTTAAACCACTTCGCTTAATACGCAACATCATATCGTAAAAAACTTCATTTAACTTATCCGCAAATGCCCTAGCCCGTCTTGCCATTTCTTCGGCTTTTTTAAGCTTTGAGGTCGAGACTAGCTTCATAGCACGCGTAGTTTTCTTAGTGTTATTTACGCTTGATATTTTTTTCCTAATTTCTTTTAGTCCATTTGCCATAAGTATGCCTTATTAAATCGCAAAACTTGTTCTAAACTCACTTAATGCCTTGTTAAGCAAAGATTCTACCTCTTTATCTAACACTTTTTTAGAGCTTATATCTTCAAAAATGCTTGGATATTTTGCCTCAATAAATGGATAAAGCTGTTTTTCAAACTCAACAACCTTATTTGCAGGAATATCATCTAAGAATCCTTTCGCACCGGCATAAATGATAGTTACTTGTCGCTCAATTGGCAGTGGGCTATATGGTCCCTGCTTTAAGACTTCCACCATTTTTTGCCCCCTCTCAAGCTGTCTTCTGCTTGACTCATCAAGGTCGGAAGCAAATTGTGCGAATGCTTGTAGCTCCCTAAATTGTGCAAGGTCAAGTCGTAATGTCCCGGCAACTTGTTTTGTTGCCTTAATCTGTGCAGCTCCACCAACGCGAGATACCGATAAACCAACATTGATTGCAGGGCGAATACCCGAGTTAAACAAATCTGTCTCAAGGAATATCTGTCCATCTGTAATTGAAATAACATTTGTAGGAATGTAGGCTGAAACATCGCCTGCTTGTGTTTCAATGATAGGTAATGCAGTCAAAGATCCAGCACCAAGCTCATCACTCAATTTAGCCGCACGCTCAAGCAAACGAGAGTGGATATAGAAAACATCACCCGGAAAAGCTTCTCTTCCGGGAGGTCTTCTTAGAATAAGGCTCATTTCACGATAAGCAACAGCATGTTTTGTAAGATCATCATAGATAATAAGTGCATGTTTGCCATTATCTCTAAAATACTCCCCAATTGTAACACCAGAGTAAGGTGCAAGATATTGCATAGCTGCACTTGAACTCGCAGAAGCATTCACTACAACCGTGTATTCCATAGCACCATGTTCTTCAAGCTTACGCACAACTTGTGCCACCGTAGATTCCTTTTGTCCTATGGCAACATAGATACAATAAACACCCTGCCCTTTTTGATTGATAATCGCATCGATAGCAACGGTTGTTTTCCCAGTTTGTCTATCACCAATGATAAGCTCTCTTTGTCCCCTACCGATAGGCACAAGTGCATCAATGGCTTTAATACCTGTTTGCAATGGCTCATGCACACTTTTTCGTTGCATAATGCCGGGAGCTTTTTGCTCGATAAAACGATATTCGTTTGACTCTATCGCACCTTTGCCATCAAGTGGATCACCAACGGTATTTACAACGCGACCTATTACACTTTCTCCAACTGGAATCTTCATAAGTCGATTTAGTCGCTTAACAGTTGTGCCTTCTTTAATACCTTTTCCATTACCAAGCACAACAACACCAACACTGCCTTCTTCAAGGTTAAGTGCTAGTCCCTTTTCACCTGTGTCAAACTCAACCATTTCATACGACATAACATCGTTTAAGCCATACACCTTAGCAACACCATCAGCGTAACTCGTAACCTTGCCAACTTGACTAATATCAACCTGCAGGTCAAACTGCTCAATCTTTTCGCGGATAATAGAGCTTATTTCTTCGGGTTTTAATTTTGCGGTAACCATGTGTCTCCTTCTATTAGATTGCTTTTAAAATAAAGTCTTGTAATTCTTGTGTGAATTTATGTTTTAAGAACGCAACTTCAATGCCCAACTCCGTAACCTCAAGCTTAATGCCATCTAGAGTAGGATCAATGCTTTGCGTAACTTTTAGCGTTGTTCCTAGCTTCCTACCAAGCTTATCCTGAATGTTGAGCAGAGAATCTTGACTTAATTCTTGTTTCACATAAAGTGTGGCTTGATAAACATTAAGGCGACTATTAATAATCTTTTTAAGCTCAAGTGCTACACAGGGTAATAAATAGATTCTATCATTTTTAACAAGGATAGTTAAAAGCTTTTCAGCATAAGGGTTCGCTGTAATATCAACAAGAGATTTTAGAAATGCAAGCTTACTCGTGTTGTCAATAATGGGCGACATGACAATATCTCTAAACTTACTTACAGCAAACATTTTATTTATTTCTGCATATATGCTATACACCTGCGTAATATTTTCGGCATTGCAAACACTAGCTAATGCTTTGGCGTATTTTTTTGCTATAACATGTTCTTGCATTTACACCACCTTCTTTTCTAGGATTCCAACATAATCTTTGGATTCAAGTTTTAAGGCTTGGCTTACAAATGCTTCCTGTAAGATCTCTGCAACAAGCTGCTTTTGTAGCATCTTTTCTTGAAATTCCATTGCTTCTTCATTTGCTTTTAATAGATTTGCAATTTGTTCTTTTGTTTTCTCTTCAATACGCAACACAGACGCATTTGCTTCTTTTTTGGCAGTAGCAATTATTTCTGCCGCTTGCTCTTTTGCTTCTTTCAATCGCTGTTGTGCTTTTTCTTTCTTTGCCCTTATCTCATTTACTTTTTCTTGTGTTTGTGAAAGCTTATTTGCAATGCCTTTTGTGCGTTCTTGCAACATGGACTTAAGCCTATCTGCGAGTAAATACCACATTAACGCCACAAAAATAACAAAGTTTACCAATCTTTCTATAATGTCAGTTTTTGAAATATCCATCACATGGGCTTCGCCACTTGCATAGGATATGCTACATAGCACAAAGCACATGAAAGCCATATAATATATGTATCGCATAATTATCCCTTTATATCACTAACTTTAAATATGTTTAATCTTTGCAGCAAGTAAAGATTCTATATCGCCTATATTTGCACGCAATTCATTTTTCATAGAATCCCTGCTTTCCTGCAATTTTGCCATGAAAGCATCCATTTTCTCTCGGTTTTCATTTTGCATACGCTCTATTTTTGCACCTGCACTCTTTTTCGCCTCTTCAACTTGCTCTTCCTTAGCTGTAAAAGCCTGTGTCTTCGCATGAGATAAAATCTCATGAATCTCGCTTTCTATGCGTTGAAGTTCATTATCTTCACGCGTTACAAGCTCTAAATCACTTGTAACTTTCTGTTCTCTTTGGTCCATATAGGCAAAAAGTGGCTGGAATACAAACTTATTGAGCATAAACATTGTAACCATAAACACTATAAACACGACAAGCATGACCTGTGGATTTGGCATAATTTCCATATTTTTCCCTTTTTACTTGTTTGCTTGGCAACTTTGCGATTATATTTTAAAAAACTAAGTCGCTATTGTAGCAAATTTCTAGCTAAGTTACAATACTAAAAGCTTAAAAAACGCATAATTTTGAAAATAAAATTGCAAAAAATTGTAAGTTTAGGGTATAAAATAAACAAAATTTATACTTATATGGAATCCGTAAAGAAGTGCGAATAATATCTTATGGAATCTGGAATCGCATGTATAAGCTATGCTTGTATGCCTAGCATTATATAATTACTGAAATCTAGGCTCCAAATTACTAGCAATCGCTCAATCGTTTCAAACAAACATGCTTTATGCCTTTGTGAGAAAAGATATAAGGATATTTCTCTTTGTGCCACCAAAATTTACCATCGCAGTTGAGTTGTCGCCTAGCTCCCTTACAGATTCTATCCTACCAAATCCAAATATTTTATGCTGAACACAATCGCCGCGTTTTAGTCCCGCTACGCATGTATCACTTTCTTCATCTGCTTCATTATTATTTAATCTTGCATTTTGTTTTGATACCACACCAGATTCTACTAAAAATTGTGATGGCTCAAACTCTCTATATCTGCCATGATGCATTCTCTCTTTTGCATAGCTTAGTTTAAGCGTATCTTTTGCGCGAGTAAAGGCTACATAGGCAAGTCTTCGCTCTTCATTAAGATTCTGTGTGTTTTTATCAACAGAATCTATACTTATTTCATAAAAATTCATTAATGGAAATAAGCCTTGCTCCATACCAATAACAAATACATGCTTAAACTCTAATCCCTTACTATTATGCACACTCATGCAAAGCACATTGTGAGAATCTTCCATATCGCTACTAGAACTTAGCGCTATATCATTGAGAAATGTTTGTATTATCTCTTCATTACTAGAGTAATCCCCGCCCCTCTCACATTCTATAAAATCTAGCAAAGTCGCAAATAACTCGTCCATATTTTTCCTGCGATCTTCATTGCTTTCAGAATCTTTTGTTGGTATATCATCTGCATAGAGTTTTATTTTTGTTTTAAAAAAAGTGGGTATTTCGCTTGGATTAAGCTGCAAACATTCTCTTAAAGATTCTATTAATGTAAAAAACTCGCTTAGCTTTGCATGGCATTTAAGTGAAGATAATCCGCCTTGTTTCCATGCGGCATATATGCTTGTGTATTGCATGCTTGCGGCTATTATATTTTCAAATGTCTTTTCGCCGATACTTCGCTTTGGTTGATTGATAATTCGCTCAAGTGAAAAGTTATCATCAAGGTTTAGGGCTAAACGCAAATAAGCAAGGACATCTTTAATCTCTTGTCTATCATAAAATCGTATAACGCCTACCATTTTGAATGGAATCTTAGCGCGATTAAAGCATTCTTCTACATTTCTTGCAAGTGCGTTTAAGCGGAATAATATCGCAATGTCATTATAGCTCTCGCCTTGTGCTATGAGTGTCTGTATAGATTCTATAATCTGTTTCATCTCGGCTTTGTCATCATGGCTTTTTATATATTGGACTTTTTTGCCATTATGCCTTGTTGCTTTTAGAATCTTATCATATCGTGTTGTGTTGTGTGATATAAGGTTATTTGCGATTATCAGAATCTCTTCTGTGCTGCGATAGTTTTGCTCTAGCTTTACTATCTTTGTATTTTCAAATTGGGTATCAAAGTCTAGGATATTTTCGATATTTGCACCACGCCAACTATAAATGCTTTGATCATCATCGCCTACTACGCAAAGATTCTCGTGTGTGGCACATAGAAGTTTTAATAGACTTGCTTGCAGGTTATTTGTATCTTGGTATTCATCTACCATGATGTATTGATATTTATTGCTTATTTGTGTGCGCAGTGTTTCATTTTCATATAAGATTCTATAAGGTAATAGTAATAAGTCATCAAAATCTACAAGGTTATTTGCGTAAAGATAGTCCTCATATTTTTGATAGATCATTGCAATCTGTGTGTCTATCATGCTTGGACTTTGCTTTGCGATATCTGGCAGTATGGCGTTATTTTTATAATCAGATATAGCACTTGAAAGTGTTGCGGGGGTTAATTCCTTTGCGATATTTTTACTATTTTTCTTTATATTTCGTATTATCTTTCGCTTATCATCTTCATCTATGACATTAAACAAGGAATTACGCGAAAGTAGATGAATGTAGCGTTGTAAAAAAAGCAATCCAAATTTATGAAAGGTGCAAAGCAAGGGGGTATTTATCATGGGCATATTCATTGATTCTATAAGCTTTAATGCTCTCTCTCGCATTTCTCTTGCGGCTTTATTTGTGAATGTTAATGTTAATGTGTTTTGTGCGGGGATACCTATACTTAAGAGATAGACAAGTCTTGTTGTTAGCGTTTTAGTTTTGCCGCTTCCAGCCCCAGCAAGGATAAGCAAGGCATTATCTACATGGATGGCGGCTTCTTTCTGTGCGGCATTGAGTGATTCTAAAATATCCATAATTATTCCTTATTTTTATTTGATTTGTGTTTGCATGATTCTGAATGTAATTATAGACTATATTATAAGTGTTAGGGATATTGTTCTGCTGTATTACTTTTTGTTTGTGTAAAAGCATGTTGTTACTATCACCTATA
>NZ_FZMS01000063.1 GCF_900198365.1 Helicobacter bilis
CCCAAAACAAGTTATGAAATAATATAACTTGGCATAATAAAATATTGACCTAAACTTAATTCTTTATAAATATTCTTTAAAATTTTAAACTATTAAGCTATTTTTTATATTTTTTTCTATATAATCACAAGCTAATTGTGCTCGTAGCTCAGCTGAATAGAGCAACAGGTTGCGGTCCTGTAGGTCGGGGGTTTGAATCCCTCCGAGCACGCCACTCCTTTAAGTTAAAATTTTATCAAGATGCTTTATGTTTTCTGTTTGTAGCATTATACATCATTAAAGATATGGCGACATGATATTAAATCCCCTGATATTGTATTAATGTGGTTAGAAATAACTATTTAATACAATGTTTTTTTTTGACTGCGATTTCAGAATCTTGTTGTGATCTGTAGAATGGGAACTTAATGTTTATGATAAAATTAACGCTTACACATATCGCTTTAAATTTCTTGGGTGGTAGCGTAGCTCAGTTGGTAGAGCACTATCTTGACATGGTAGGGGTCGCTGGTTCGAGTCCAGTCGCAACCACCATTTTCTAAATCTGATTGTATCTTATAAAATATAACTTGCGTGTTTGTTATTTGCAGGATTGAATTGTGAAACATAATCTCATATCTACTATACAGAAAAAATGTTTGAGACTTCTTGCGTATATCAATTCTCTATGTTTGCAAGTCTATTAAACTCTTTCTTTCCGTCATACCAAATATTATATTTCTAAACTCCGCGTGTATTTAAGAACTCTTTTTTAAACATTATTATTCTGCTTCATTTCAACATGGAACATTTAGTTAAATTCTTAAATATTACTGCAAGAATGTCTTGGAGCGATTCTGCGATATATAGTCTTTTATTTATATTTATTAAATTTTATAAACACACAATATAATTTTAAACTAAAATTTAATCAAGAAAGGATTATAATGAAAACAATTGCTGCAAATCTTAAAGCAAATCACACTCCACAAAGCACATTAGCATATTTATCTCTCCTGCAAACAGAACTCCAATCTTTACAAAATGCTAAAAAACACAATATTATCGTGTTTCCAAATCAAGCAAGTCTAACAGATAATATATACACGCATTTTGAGATTGGCGCACAGAATGCTTATCCTATTCAAAATGGTGCTTTTACGGGCGAGATAGGACAAGAGGTGCTTAATGCCTTAAAGATTAAACATATTATGTTGGGGCATAGTGAGAGACGGCAAATTTTAGGCGAGAATAATGCTAAGATAAAAGAAAAGTTTGAGTTTTTCATGCAGGAAAATATGCGTATTATGCTATGTATTGGGGAGGATTCTGGTGTGCCTTGTGTTAGGGATTTTTTAGAATCTCAACTACAACATATTGACCTATCTTATCCGCTATTAACGATAGCCTATGAACCTATTTGGGCAATAGGCAGCGGAAAAACGCCAAGTCTTGAAGAGATTGCAAATATTATGCAAATATTAAAGGATTTAGGTGTTAAAAAAGCATTATATGGGGGCAGTGTTAATAAGGATAATATCACTAGTATTTGCTCTATTTCTGATGGTGTATTAATAGGTGGTGCAAGTCTTTGTGCTAAAAACTTTTCGCAAATGATTGCTTTGGTGGAGTAGCTTTGATAACAACAATAAAAGGGATTGTTATCAGGCTTAAATCGATTGCTTTATAGCTACATCAATAATGTATCACACGCGATTTGAATGAATATCAAGTCTGCATACTGAACTTAATGATATAGCATTAGTTTTGCAAAGTACCTATTCTATACTCTCATCACTCTTGGTTTTATTGCTACTTTCTTTCTTCATTATATTCTTCCCCGCTATATTCTTCCTGCATATCACCTTGATACTCATCAAGGAAATTACAAGATTCATTATTACTCAAAGAACACCCTTTTTCAAAATACATTTTTGCCTTATCTTGATTTTGTATCACGCCTAAGCCCTCTTTATAGGCTATGCCAAGTTGCAGACAGCCAAGCCCCTCTCTGTTATCACAGATTTTTTCAAAAAGTGTATTTGCCATTTCATAACTATGTCTCACACCTAAACCATCATAATAAAGCATAGCAAGATTATAGCAGCCACTCATACTGCCCTTATTACAAGCGATTTTATAGTATTTTTTTGCTTTTCTATAATTATTTAGTCGCTGATAGCTAAAGCCTAGTTTATCACAACCTTCTTTATGATTATTATCACATGCTTTTTTGAGATAGGGGAGTGATTGTGTGTATTCTTGCACTTGAATGTATAGCCACCCGCTAAATTCACATTCCGTGCGGACATTGCAGGTGCGTATATCTGGTAGATTATCATTTAAAAGCTTTTCACAAGATTCTAAATGCGAGTTCGCACAAGCTACAATGGCGTTTTTTCTCTCACTCTCACTTAACTCATTTTTAGAATCTTTTGCATAGCATAGATAAAAAAGCATAAGAAATAGAATGTATAATCGCATAGTTTTCCTTTATCCCTTACCTTTAGAATTATAACACACTCTATAATTTCACAGGGTAGTTTCAATACACAAAGCATTAAAACTTCATAATCTTTTGCTATGCTACACTTTTTTAGCGATATTTTTTAACAGGGGCTTTTATGCTGACATTTTCAGAGATTCTATTAAAGCTACAAACATTTTGGGCGAATGCTACTTTTAATAACACAAAGGGCTGTGCGATTTTACAACCCTATGATATACCTGCTGGGGCTGGGACTTTTCACCCCGCTACATTACTAAGAAGCCTTGATAAGACGCCATGGGCTACCGCCTATGTCGCACCATCTCGCAGACCAACTGATGGACGCTATGGGGAGAATCCAAATCGACTTGGTAGCTATTATCAATTTCAAGTTTTAATTAAACCCTCACCTGATAATATACAAGAGCTATATTTACAGAGTTTAGAAGCTTTAGGGCTAGATACAAACGCACATGACATTCGCTTTGTAGAGGATAACTGGGAGTCGCCAACACTCGGGGCATGGGGGCTTGGCTGGGAAGTGTGGCTTGATGGTATGGAGATAACGCAATTTACCTATTTTCAGCAAGTAGGCGGTATCCCTTGTGAGAGTGTGAGTGTGGAGATTACCTATGGGGTTGAACGACTTGCTATGTATATACAGGGGGTAGAATCTGTATTTGATATTGCATGGAATGAGAGTATGAAGTATGCTGATGTGCATTTGCAAGGTGAATATGAATTTTCAAAATATAATTTTGAAGTGGCAAACACTGCATTTTTATTTACAAGCTTTGAAAACGCACAGAATGAAGCAAGGAATTGTCTGCTTGCAAAGCTGCCATTACCAGCCTATGACTATACTATGCTATCAAGCCATTTTTTCAATGTGCTTGATGCAAGGAAGGCTATCTCTGTCGCACAAAGACAAGAATACATTCTAAAGATAAGAGAGCTTGCAAAAGGTTGCGCCACGCTGTATAAAGAGCAAGAAGAAGAGCGACTAAACCGCATAGAATCTGTAAAAAGCAAATAAATTTTATACTAGGATTTAAGAATGCAAACAAAACATGCCATTATCCTGCAATTTAAAAAGCTACATGAAAATGCGATAATACCGCAGTTTGCAACGGCTGAATCTGCTGGATTTGACTTTCATGCTTTGGAGTCTTATGTATTAAAAGCAAATAGTCATGCACTCATACGCACAGGTCTTTGTATGCAGATAGATAAAGGCTATGAGATACAGGTGAGAAGTAGAAGCGGTTTAGCCTTAAAGCATAAGATTATGGTGCTAAATTCCCCCGGGACTATTGATAGCGATTATAGGGGGGAGTTGCAAATCATTCTAGCAAACTTTAACACACAAGATTTTGTTATAAATGCTGGGGATAGAATCGCACAAGGTGTAGTAGGTGCCTTGCCACAAGTAAATATCATCGAAGTAGCAGAAGTGAATGAAACAGAGAGAAATACAAATGGCTTTGGTAGCACAGGTGTGTAGGTTATAGTTTCTAAAACAACCGCTTGTCATACTAAGCCTTTAGGCGAAGTGTCTAACACGGAATCTAAAAAAGATATTTCGTGCTTACGCGCTCAATATGACAAGATTTCAGATTCTCTATCTTTATGAGTGGATGCAGGGCTTTGGAGTTGCATTTTGCTAGATTCTAGAGACTAGTGAGTTTAAGATATTTGGAATGAAAAATGCTACTTTTAGAAATAACCATGAAGCCTTATTAGAATCTAAGGCTATGATTTATGTTTGATAAGATTAGGTGTAAGGGTTATCTTTGCATAATTTTGCTATAATCTTTTAGAATCTGTATAATTATATTATTATCAATAGATAGATATGCTTTAGGGTTTTTAGGGTGAAGTGATGATTTCTTGTTGCGACAAATATGTGCAAATAAAGCTTGCTGAAGATAGCAAGATTCTACCAAAGGTGCTTTCTTATGCGAAAAAGCATTTTAGTCGCAATTATAGATTATCAAGCTCTGTTTTGATTCTCGATGACGGTGAGATAGTTAAGAAAAACTATCTTATTAATTGGTGCTATCATGCGGCAAATCACTATGACCCAAACGACAATACTGAATTAGAATTTGCCCTAGCAAATAGCCATTTACCCATACGCATAAAGATGGTAAAATCTACTGACCTATTAGAGAGAATTCGCGTAAAAATTCAAATGATTGGCACTTCTCGCATTATTCTCACATTAAGCAAACGCAACAGAGTAGCAGAACGCTACATTAAAGCCATGTTTGGCTCTCACTACATAGGCATGAGACAAAATGAAATTTATTTACAATCAGGCAATGAGTTTTTTTGGGAAAGCGTTATGCGATTTATTGGCAATCGCATTATACATAATATAGTGCTATCCTTTGAATATAGCGATTTTAATGCTGATGAGATCACATTTTTGACCTCGCAAGAAAAAGAGCTTAGGCAGTGTTATGCGATTTTAGATTCTCAATTTGGCGATGATTTTGAGCTTGTGAAAAAGCGTTATCTCAAACTAGCAAGAGAATATCACCCAGATAATTTCTATGGTGAAAATGAAAAAGAGATTCTAGACTATACGACAAAATTCCATAAGATTACAGAAGCATATAAGACGATTAAACGCACAGAACATTTGCATACAAACTAGCCAGAATCAAGGATAATACATGGAGCAAAAAGAACGCAATGTAGAAAAAGTAGGCATTATCTTGCGTCCCCAAAGCACTCATATAAAGCCTATTTTCTTAGAGATACAAAAGAAGCTAGAAAAGGCAAATATACAAGTTATGCTAGAATCTTCTAGTGCGAAAATGCTAGATTTAGAATCCATTGAAAGCTATGATATGCAGTATCTATGTAAGCATGTAGATATGCTATTTAGTATCGGTGGAGATGGCACACTTTTATCTGTTGCAAATCAAAGCTATGGCAGCAATGTGCCTATACTTGGTATAAATTCTGGTAGGCTTGGATACTTAACCATCGCATTACCACATGAGATAGATAACCTTATCCCTCGCATAAAGCATGGAGAATATAGTATCAATAAGCATCTTATGCTAGAAAGCTATGTAAAGAAAAGCGATATGCAAGAAAATGGGGGGCTAGAGATTCCACAGCCATTTATCGCCCTAAATGAGTTTTTGCTATCAAGGGCTGGTGTTAGCGGTATGCTAGAGATTGAAGCATCAATTGAGGGTGTATTGTTTAATCACTACCGATTAGATGGACTACTTGTAGCAACGCCAACTGGCTCTAGTGCATACAATGTATCTGCTGGCGGAAGTCTTGTGTATCCAAATTGTCGTAATGTATTACTCACGCCTATATGTGCGCATTCTTTAACACAAAGACCACTAATCCTTGATGATTCCTTTATTATTGAATTGAAATTTAAGAATGCTGGCACACTTATATGCGATGGACAACAGAGAATTTCTATGCCAAAAGATAGTATCATTTGTATTAAAACCGCAGAACACAACGCACATCTTGTAGAACTCACGCCAAACTTCTATTTCATGCGATTAAGAGAAAAGCTCGGCTGGGGACAGATTGAATCTTAATTAAAACCTAAATTATAAAAGCAAATATTACTACACCCCAATGTATTTTATCTTACTCTTTTATTTTTGCAGAATAATAGAATCTATATCCAACTAAAACTTTTGTTGTCCCTTGTGTTGTGAGTGTTTGATTTGCCACAACCTTATCTATAAACATTGCCCCGCCTCCAAACTCAAAGAAAAATGTATGCCCATTTTTTGTTATAAACTCATGTCCTATACCAGCACTCACTTCCCCATAATATGGTGAAGTCCCAAACGAGTTATACTTGCCGCCGGTTAGCCCAAAGCCACCACTAAGAAACAAATATGGGCGAAAATAGCTTATCCCAATAGCTGTAGCCACAGAACTCCCTGTAAGATAGCTTAGAGTCATTTTATCGCTAAATAGCAAAGTAGCAGTGTCATATTGTGTGCTAGCTAATTTCATACCAAAGCTTTCCGCACCGATAAAATTTCTCCACTCTACAACCCCACTTTTTATAATCGGCATTCCAAATTCAATCCCAACCCCCATACTCGCACCCACTCTTGCATGAACGCCGATAAGATAATCGCTATCTTGTAAAAACTCTTTTGCCACACAGCAACCAAATAGACACAATATACCCACAAACTTCCGCATACAATCCCCTTATTTCACAAGTTTATAATACCGCTATTATTAGCAAGATTCCATAAACATTAATGCTTTTGTAGAAAAATGTAAATCTGCTTTTTACACGCAATTTTCGTGTGATGTCTTTTGTGTATTTTTACAATAATTAATAATTTTTTCTAAACTCTCATGAAATTGCTTTATCTCACAAGCACTCATAGCACTCTCTGGTTTTTGTGCGATAGTCTCAAAATACTGACACACTTCTATGAAAAATTGCTCTCCATTTTGTGTCAAACGAACGACATGAATGCGTTGGTCTTTAATAGATTTTGTCTTAATCGCATATTTTTTCGCACATAAAGTTTCTACACAGCGACTAACCGTGCCTCTATCTTTTTGCATAATCTTTGCAAGTTGATTGATATTTAACTCTTTTGCAAGTGATAGGGCATGTAAAACAGCAATTTGTTCAAATCCAATATGAAAAGTTTTAAGATGACTTATAGCAAACTGCTTCATTTTGCGTGCTGCTAACATAAGATGTGGGACAACATGCTCTTTTTGAAAAAGCTCAATTTTCTCAAGAACTTCTGCATGTAACTCATCCTCCAATTTATCGTCAATGCCATATGTCATAATGCCCTCACCCTTTATAAAATGTATTTTGCATTCAAAATAATAACAGATTTTTTAATTTTTTGGTATTATTTCACGCGGTGTAGCAAGTAATTGCTTGAAAAAGAGGAAAGTCCGAGCTACAAGAGATAGGATTCCATTTAACAAATGGCTAGGGTAACCTAAGGGAAAGTGCAACAGAAATATACCGCCATGTTTCACATGGTAAGGGTGAAAAGGCAGGGTAAGAGCCTACCGATTTCTTGGCGACAAGAAATGCCATGCAAACCCAATCCGTAGCAAGAATAGCAGGTTAATATCTCTGTCTTTAAGCTATTCGCTTGAATAATATTGCGAAATATTATCTAGATAAATAATTACTTAATACAGAACTCGGCTTATAGCTACACCAAATATTCATAATAATTACGCATAAAAATTCACAGAATCTTACTCTATCTAATAATATTCTAACTCTACCCTTAACTAAAATTTTCGGCATACAACATAATGTTAGCCCTACTTGCAATCCATCTACTTACCATTTTTTTCAATAAGATTTAATATCTCGTGCTTTATATCTGGATTTGTTTGATATTTTTGCACCATCTCTTCTAGAATCTCAAATAGCGTTTCCATTTCATTTGGATTTGTTTTTCTGTATTCTAGAATCATTTTTGCCATTGCGACACTGCTATCAATCTTATCGCCCATATCTTTTTTATCTTGGATCTTATCTGCCTCCTTTTTAACCTTAAGGCTAAATTTTATAAGCTTTGCAAACTTTAGTGGCGATGATAAGATTCTGCCAAGCATATTACTACCAAATACCTTTATAATCGCTACTATACTGACGATCTTTCCTGCCATCTCTTCATCTCCCATATTCTCTAGTGTTTCTAAATCCATTTGCATTCCCCATTGTGATTTTCACTTTCAAAGCAAAATAGATTCCATAAAAAATAATCTGTCATTATGTGGTAATAGAAAAATCAATTAAAATATGTTAGAATCTGGGCTATTAGATTCTAAAACTCACACAAAGGATTACAATGCAAAGCGATAAAATAAAGCCTCGCTACCCCACAAAGCAAATTTATGTCGGCAATGTAGCCATAGGTGGTGATGCACCAATTAGCGTGCAAAGCATGACTTTTAGCAAAACCCATAATATTGAAGAGACAAAAGCGCAACTTGATAGATTGCAACTAGCTGGAGCTGACATTGTGCGTTTAGCCGTGCTAACAGAAGAGGACGCACACGCACTAAAAACGCTAAAGGGAATGACAAGTCTGCCCCTTATCGCAGATATACATTTTAAATACAAACTTGCATTAATCGCTGCTGAATCGGTTGATTGCATACGCATTAATCCGGGCAATATCGGCTCAAAAGAAAAGATAAAAGAAGTGGTAAAAGCATGTAATGTGCGAAACATTCCTATACGAATTGGCGTAAATGGCGGCAGCTTAGAAAAAGAATTTGAGCAAAAATATGGACCAACACCAAAGGGCATGGTAGAATCTGCCCTTTATAATATCAAGCTTTTAGAAGACTTTGGCTTTACAAATATTAAAGTATCCTTAAAAGCAAGTGATGCACCACGCACGATGGAGGCTTACGAGCTTTTACGCCCATTAGTGCCTTATCCATTCCACTTGGGTGTTACAGAGGCTGGCACACTGTATCATTCTATGATTAAAAGCTCCATTGCATTAGGGAATCTTCTCATGCAAGGAATCGGCGATACTATGCGTTGCTCTATCACAGGTGAGTTAGAAGAAGAGATTAAACTTGCAAAAAGCATTTTACGCTATTCAGGCAGACAAAAAGAGGGCATTACCATTGTATCATGTCCTACATGTGGGCGGATACAGGCGGATTTGGTCAGTGCGATTAAGCGAGTAGAGACAAGACTAGCACATATTAAAACGCCCTTGCAAGTAAGCGTTATGGGCTGTGCGGTAAATGCGCTTGGCGAGGCAAAACACGCAGATATTGCCATAGCCTTTGGCAATAAAATAGGGCATATTATAAAAGGTGGCAAGGTCTTAGCAAAAATGAGTGAAGATAGCATTGTAGATAGATTTGTAGAAGAAGTGGAGATTCTAGCAGCAGAGAGAGAAAAAGAATCCTAATAATATAAAAGGGAAAAATATGATTTGTAAGAATCTAGCAAAGACTTTAGAATCTATTGAGAAAATAAAAGAGCGTTATAATAGAAAAGATTCCATAAAACTTATTGCTGTGAGTAAATATAGTAATATAGATGAGATACAACAGGCTTTTTCATGCGGACAAATCGCCTTTGGGGAGAATAAAGTCCAAGATTTAATGGCAAAAAGCAGATCCCTATCTACACACAACATAGAGTGGCATTTCATCGGCACTCTACAGGAGAATAAGATTAATATGCTAATACAAATTAAACCCGCACTGCTTCATTCCCTGCATTCTCTAAAACTTGCACACGCTTTGCAAAAACGGCTTATGCGAGAAGATTATAAGATGAAAGCCCTATTACAAGTCAATAGTGCGAATGAAGATTCTAAAAGTGGCTTTTGTGTGGAATCTGCTTTTTCTAGCTATCTTGAGATTCTAGAAACATGCCCTAATATAGAGCTTAATGGGCTTATGTGTATGGGTGCAAATAGTGATGATAAAGCCTTGATTGAAAAAGGCTTTTTGCAAACACAGAATCTTTATGAGCGACTAAAACCCTATAATGCAAACATTCTTTCAATGGGTATGAGTAGCGATTATGAAATCGCCATTGCATGTGGGAGCAACCATCTTCGCATTGGGAGTAGTATTTTTAGGGGTTAGATTCTATAAAGCAATCTATATCAAGTGGCATAAACTTTAGATATTTCTGTGTAGTTTTCTCGTATTCTTGGCGTGTGAAATGGAAATAATAGTTTTGTGTATCCTCTGCAACAATACTTGCACCAAACTTTTGATGAAATGCAACTACGCATTCATTTTCTTTTCTCACATCAAAATGACTTTGTGTAAATCCAAGCCCATAAAATGCAAACTCATAAACACAACAAACAGATTCTATTGCAGCATAAAAAGGTGCATTTTCAATAGTGATAAAACTCCCCCAACAAAAAGAATCCTCTAAAAAAATCATAAAGATGCACCAAGCCAAGTGGCACATTCAAAATAATAATTCCACAATTTAAAATCCATTCCTTTCGCCTTTCAATATCACAACATTAGTATTGTGCTTTGATATAACATCAACCCTAAATCACAAAAAGAGAATAAAATGTATCCCACAAACCTCCCCGAAGAAGAGTTAAAGACAAAGGTCAAAGAAGACTTTTTCAGCCCAAATCCCAAAAGTGAGCTAATATAAGGCTAGACAAAGAGCAAAAAGCCCTTTTAAACACGCTAGATTCTACACAAATTCTAGGCAATGTTGATTTTTGTATAAGTTTATAACGCAAAAACACTTTTCAGCCCATAAACTTTTTATGGGAGGAAGCCAAAAAGGGTAATAAGGCAGATCTATAGATTCAGATTGCCTACTTTAGAAACTTTGCCGTATGCATTAATTGCGTTCCTTAAAATCTGTATAGCTAAACTGCTTTAAGAGTTTAAACTTACCATTCTCTACAACACCAAGACTAGGGAGTTCTACACCATTGAAGGTTGTGTTTTTTACAATAGTATAATGTATCATATCAACAAATGCTATCTTATCGCCAACTTTTAGGGGCGTATCAAAACTATAATCCCCGATTACATCACCTGCAAGACAAGTGGGTCCGCCAAAGCGATAGCAATACTTCCCCTTTTCTTCATCTAAGTCAGATTCTATAACCGCATTTCCTTTAGAATCTTTTGTGATCTTATAGCATGCGGGGCGATAAGGCATCTCAAGGCAGTCTGGCATGTGGCAGCTCGCACTCACATCAAGTATGGCTACTAAGCCCTCATTCCCTACAATATCTACCACTTCGCCGATTAAATCACCTGTTTGCCAACCTACTGCTTCACCGGGCTCTAGCATGACTTGAATGCCATTATATTTTGCTCTAAAATCCTTGATAAGATTCACAAGCAAGGTGCAGTCATAATCGCTTCGTGTGATATGATGACCGCCGCCAAAATTCACCCATTCACAATGTGCAATGTAATCACCAAAATGCCCTATCACATGTGGCAGTGTCCGCTGCAGGGCACTAGAATCTTGCTCACAGTGTGTATGAAAATGCAGTCCGTTAAAATGTGCTTTAAAAAATGAGAATGTATCTGTGTAGTTATATTTTCTCGCAAGATTCTCCAAATCTCTATGAAAAACGCTGGGTATAATACCTAAGCGACTTTTGGGGATACATGGATTATATATTGGTGGGCTAACTTCGCTATACAAGGGATTAATGCGTAGTCCTATATGAATTTGTGGAATCTTTTTTGGAAGCTCAGCTTGTAATACTCCATTTTTTTTGCATTCTAATAGTATTTGATATAACTCTTTAATAAGTTTATTTTGTGATTCTATAAAAGGCTTAAATCGTTCCCATTGCCCTAAGGAATTAAAGATAATATGCGTTGCATAAGGCAGTATATGTTGCATTTGAGATTCTTTATAAGCTGGGGCAAAGACACATATTTCTTTATGTATAAACATATTTAATAGGGCGTAAGGGATCTCTTTGCAAAGGGTTTGATAATTATCTTGATTTTCTAGTGTTGTATCTAGATTATTAAAAAGGGATTCTATATTTTGTGCGTGTGAAGTTTGTTTAGTATAATTTTTTGAGATATTTTTTAGATAAGGTAGTAACGCTTTTATCACTTCTTTTACATTAGAATCTTGCTGCATTAAAGGTGTGGCAATGCTATCAAATGCTAAAAGCGTTTCATTTACACCACTGCAAGTAGCCCCTTGTAACTTTGTGCGGATATTTTCAAATGCCCTCCAAAAGCTATAACCCTTTAATGCAACTAAGATATTTGCTCCAGAATCTTTTGCGACATTTTGTAGTAGCGTAATATTTGCATTAAGAGAATCTCTGCATAATACATAGCTTGGTGTTTGTATCCCAAAGGCTAAATCTGTATTATTTAGCACTTGTTGTAACATAATCTTATTATCTAAAAAGTCTTTGTGCCATTTTGGCATATTGTCTATTGATCTATCATCTGTTTGCTGCATTGCTAATCCTAAAATATTTAGAAACTTTTACTTCACAGGGATATAGAATCTGTTATTCTCTCATGCTTAATATTTATAAAATAATGAAACCATGAAACTAACGCAGCATTAACTCTCGCACAGCTTTTTCAATCTCAACAGGATTTGACTTTGATATAAACTCATCTGCATCAAGTGATAGCGCCATCTCTTCATTACTTGTCCCACTCATTGATGAATTTACAACAATAGGTATATGCTTTGATGCGGCATTTGCTTTGACTTGCTTAATCACTTCAAAACCACTTGCTTCAGGCATTTCTAAGTCAGTGATAATTAGCCCAATTTCTGAAATATCTGTATCAGGGCTAAATAAATGATCGAGTAATTTTTGCCCATTGATAAAATCAAGATGTATAACGCCTAGCCTATTAAGAATAGTTTGCATGGTTTTTAGCACACTTGGACTATCATCTGCAAGTAATATCTTTTTAGTAGTAACGACTTGATTAATGCTTTCCATCTCTTTATTTTTCTCTTCTTCAATCCATGGAAATACATCAATAAGCATTTTTTCAATATCAACAACTTGCACCAACTTACCATCATAATATCTTGTGCGTGAGACAAGCTTACCATTACCCCCACCGCTACTGCCTACACCTGCACTTTGTTCTATCTCTGTCCATTTTTTATTTAAGATTCTATCTGCCTCATAAATACGCACACCGATAGTCCATTTTGAAAACTCACATATCATTATAATATCATCTTCACCCTTTTGTCTTGGCACAGCAAAGCTACGCAGATTCTTTGTAGGCATCGCAGGATCATAGAAAAACCACTTACGCATGTCAATAAGTGGTATCGTGAGTTCTCTTATTGTAATAAGCCCTTCTACAAGGGAGTTTGGCTCATGGCTCACAATAGTAACAGCCCCATTATACTTCACAACTTCCCTTATTTTAAATACATTAACTGCATATAAATCTTTTCCTTTTTCTAAGCGAAAACAAAGTAGCTGCAACTCGTTATTTTTATGCAAACTTGTTACTTGATCGATATTTGACATTGCCATATTTAAGCCTTTATTAATAAAATTGCACAATTTTGTAAAATCATAGCATATTTATTCTAACACAACATACTGTTTTAATAGAATCTTGGTGTGATGAAATATAAAATCATGCTATGAAAACTAGTTTTAGTTTAATCCTTAAGATATATTGAATACAAAGGGAAAATCTAAATATTAAGTATTTAATAGTAGAATTGCACTTTTGTATAGTTTCTCTAAAACTTTTTTGAATAAGGGTGTATATGAAGATTCTAAGATGGATTAGCAATTTTGTTTCAAGTTGGACTGGTGCGATTGTAATTGTATTATGTTTAGTGTTTTTTGTGGCACAAGGCTTTATTATCCCTAGTCGCTCAATGGTTGGCTCGCTGTATGAGGGCGATATGATGTTTGTCAAAAAATACTCGTATGGAATCACAATACCAAAGATTCCATGGCTTGAGATACCAATACTTCCAGATTTTCATGGCAATAGGCATTTAATCGAGGGAGATAGACCAAAAAGGGGGGATATAGTCGTATTTAATCCGCCCGGTGATGATAAGACATATTATGTAAAGAGAAATTTTGCGATCGGTGGCGATAAAGTGATATTTGCAAAAGATGGCATGTATTTGCGACCATTTGAGGGAGATTCCTATATTGATACACATTTTAAAGACTATGAAACAAAAGAGTTTCTAAATGAAAGGTATGTAAAAGAGCCGTATGCTAGAGAATATGTTGGGATTCATTATGGAGAGAAAGATTATAGGGTAGAGCCTTTTCAAAGTTATGAGGTAATGCGTGTTCGTGCTAATAGAGGGGGGACAAATAATACCTTGCCAAACAATCATGGCGTAGCTATGGATATTAAAAATGATAATGGAGAAGAGTTTTTTTATAAAAAAATTGATGAGGATTGCTTTTTCATGGTTGGGGATAATCGCGATAATAGTGAAGATTCTAGATTCTGGGGTGTGGTAGATTATAGTCGTATTGTAGGACAGCCTTGGTTTACCTACTTTAGCATAACTTTGACTGATAGTATAGAATCAGAGGCAAGCAATCCTATCAATCGATATAAAGTGCGATGGAAAAGAATGTTTAAGGGTATAGAAACTTTGCAAAAAGATGCACAGAAATTTGAAGGTGAAATTAGACCTTATAATCTTTAGATAGATTTTAATATGTGTAGTGTTTCAAGGTAGTTTTAAGGATTAGTATGGACGATTTAGATATAACTGAAGTTGGAATAACTATTAGTTTTTATGTCGTTGCGCTATTGTTTTCTGCAGTTGGCAGGGAGATTCTATCTGGTTTAATGGCATTGCGTTATGGTGATGAAACGCCTAGAGTTTCTAACCGCATAACCCTTAATCCCTTGAAACATATTGATTTATTTGGCACTTTTATCATTCCATTTACATTAATTATTTTAGGGGCAAATTTCATATTTGGATATGCAAAGCCCATGCCGATCAACTATGAAAATATTCAAGAAAAAACGGGATATAAAGGCTGTCTTTATGTCGCATTATCTGGGACATTTTTTAATTTTCTTGTTGCATTGTGCTGTGTGGTTATTTTGCGATTTGGTATAGATTTAGGACTTATGCAAAATGGCGGTCTTATTATGCAATTCTTTTTCATTTTGTTGCAGGTAAATGTGATGCTTGCAGTCTTTAATCTATTGCCTATTCCACCGCTTAATGGTGCATTAATCCTAGCATATATAGGACTTTATTTCAACAATAGCTTCTTTGCAAGATTGTATAATAATGTTGAAAAATATGGTATGATTCTACTCATTATTATTTTATTGTTTCCGCCGACAAATGAAGCAATATTATGGATTATGAAAAATACGCTCTTATTCTTTCTAAAACTTTAATAAAAGGAAAATTATGTTATTCATAGCAAGTGATCATGCAGGGATAAAGATAAAGCAAGTGGCGACAAAGTATTGTAAAGAACACAACATCGACTTTAAAGACTTAGGTGTGCATGTTAGTGATAGTGTGGATTATTCTGATATGGCAGAGGCTGTGTGCCAAGAAATGCTAAAAGATATTGAAAATAGTCGCGGGATACTCATTTGTGGTAGTGGAATTGGAATGAGTATTGCTGCTAATAGGCATAGAGCTATTCGTGCTGCCCTATGTTTTGATCCCTATATGGCTGCTGTCGCAAGAAAGCATAATAATGCAAATGTGCTATGTTTGGGGGAAAGGGTGATTGGAGCTGGAGTTGCTGAGGCTGTTATAGAAGTGTTTTTAAACGAGACTTTTGAGGGCGGCAGACATGCAATAAGAGTGGAAAAACTCACAAATACAAAGGATTAATATGGGTGATGTAGTTGCTTGGTTTGGACTGACTATTTTTATTCTCTTTGTTTTATTTATGGTTGTAGCGGCTTTTTATTATAAAAGCATAGCTCAAAAAGAGAGAAAAGAATCTTCACACATGAAATATACTCTTGTAGAAACAGAGGTTTTAATACAAAAGCATCAGCTTTCACTCCAAAGGGCATTAGGTAATATTGACATATTGACAAAAGAGCTTAACTCTTTGAAAAGTGAAGTTAAAACACTCAAGCAAAGAAACTCACAATATCGTATAGAAACAGATAACTATAAGAGTCGAATTAAAGATTTAGAGCAAAAGATAGAAGCACTCTTATAATCTTTACATAGGGATAGTGTGATGTTTTTTAGACTAAATTTTACAAAGGGATTAAGCATGGTAAGAAAAAAGACCAATGAGATTGAAAAGCCCATTAATGCTTTTAGCGAAGAAGACTTAATGCTAGAAGATTCTACAAACCAAACTGAAGTGAAAATGGCAAAACACAAGCCCACATTGCGTGAAGAGATAGAGCAAGCAATCACAGATGTGCCAGACTTTCCAAAGAAGGGAATCTTATTTAAAGATATTACGACATTTTTGCATAATGGCAAACTTTTTAATGAATACATACAAATGTTAGCACACAGATACCAAGCCTATAAAGTGGAATATGTCATCGGCATTGAAGCAAGGGGTTTTATGATAGCCTCTGCTCTAGCATTTGCATTGAATGCTGGATTTGTGCCGATTAGAAAAAAGGGTAAATTGCCCGGCAAAGTGCTTTCACAAACCTATTCACTTGAATATGGAAAAGATTCTATGGAGATAAAAGAAGATGCCTTTTCAGGCTTAAAAGGTGTTAATGTCATTCTTATAGATGACTTAATGGCAACGGGTGGCACAGCTTGTGCGGCATTGAAACTTATCTCAAAACTTGAAGCAAAATGTATTGAGCTATGCTGCCTTGTAAATCTACTTGAATTTGCAGAAAATAAAGAAAGAAAAGAGATAGAATCTAAAACTCATGTTTTTTCGCTTATTGATGTGGAATAAGGGATTTTAGAATATTTGTTATATTTGAGTGGGTGTGAGGTTTAAGGTAAGAATATTTAGAAACTGCACTTTTAAAATTTTTTGCCTACCACAATAAGCAAGAGATTCTATTTATTAGTACCAAGCGATAGCAAGACTTTTAGCATAGATTCTAAAGGAGAGAATTATTTAATACTCATATACTCTATGCAAATTTACTCACACTTGCAAATATAACAGGCAGTAAATTCTAGAAACTATACTTTTATATAACAAGGTTTTACACATTATAAAGATGGAAATTTTAGAATCTTGATATTTTGTAATTATAATATATAAACTCGATAGAAAGGAAATGACAATGAATACATTATTTGTTTGTAAAGTAAATTATACAAAGCCTTTTAGTGAGGTAGAAAAATTTTTAGCAGAGCATAGAGCGTATTTAAAGTTAGGCTATGATTCCAATATGCTTCTTGCTTCAGGCCCTCGCAATCCAAAAGATGGTGGATTGATTATAGGTAGATTTGAGAGCAAAGATTCTGCACTCGCATTTGCCAAAAATGACCCATTTTGTATCAACAAAGTTGCTGAATACGAAATTATTGAATTTGAAGCAGTTTTACACGCTAAGATCTTAGATGATTTTTTGAATGTGTGATATCAAACTTTAACTTCTCAACACCCAAAAAACACTTAATCACACATAAAAAACACACCAATACATAAAAGCCTTTAAAGTATTTAAAGTATATATGTGTGCAATACTTGCTTTACATGTTACTTTTTATGTTTTTAATGTATCTTTTAATCTTTTGTTTGTTAGTAATGTTTGTATTGCATATTTTATTAAGTTTGTATCTAGTCTTTAATGTTTTTGTATTGTGTGTAATTTTAATTTGTATCAAAGTATTAATTAATTTGTAATTTTGTATTGCTTAGTTTGTAACACTTGTAAAGTGAAAATGTAATATATAATCACTAGATAAAAATCATATAAAAAAGGATTAGATTTTAAGTTATAATGTAAGGGTATTTAAAAAGATAGGAAAGAAACAAAACTTTAAAACCTTATTCATACGACACAATCAACACTGAAATCTTTAGAATATGTGTTATTTTACTTGTAATTTTATGTAATAATGCAAATAAGGATACACAAAAAGTAAAAAGGCTTTTTTGCTTAGTGTTTAGAGTTAAAAAAGGTTGTATTTTTCAAGTAATGCGATTTACTTAGATACAACTTTATGGAAAGGTTTGTAGGTTGTTTATAATTTTATAAAAACAGTTAAAGTGTTGTGAATATGGGTTTTGCAATGTGATCCGTATGCATGTGGTTCAGATTACACCTTGGCTACTCACTTCGCCATCACCAAAATCCCATTCAACTTCTACTAACTCAATAGAAGT
>NZ_FZMS01000074.1 GCF_900198365.1 Helicobacter bilis
CATCATAGTCGCACCTATTGTACTTTTGCTGAGATTTTCTAGATTCTCAATACTACCATATTGACTTTTAAATATTTCAGACTCTAGCCACTCGATATGTTTTTTGAGATTTTTCATAAAAAATAACGGACTAATAACAATTATATTTCTATAATTTTCTTCAAAATGCTTGTATGCCAATTTGAAAGTTTTGCATTGAGAGCTGCTTAAAACAAGTCTTGGGCGTTGCAACACCAAGTTGGCAATAGAAGTAGCAATGGAAGTATTGTCTATTGCATTCCATAAAAATGCAATTACACCTTTTTCTTTTATAAACTTTATTCGTTTAGATTCTCTTAAACCCATGATAACTCCAAATAAAACGGTTACGGTTATTGTATCATAGAAACTCAAAAAAGCGTTTCGTTATATTAAAGTAAAACGCAAAATTAATGTTACTTTTCAGTCTTATTATTCTCTTTTAGCATGCGTCTAAGACTTACATAAAACTTCATCCATTCATCAAGCTGCATGATAGGATGACCGCCCCATTTGCTTTTGGGTGGTAAGTTTTTGGATACCGCTCCTCTGCCTGCAACCTGCACGAAGTCCCCAATATGCACATGTCCGCCTGTGCCAACTTGCCCGCCTAGCACAACATTTCGTCCTGTTGTAGTAGATCCTGCCAAACCAACTTGTGCTACAAGCAATGAATGTTCTCCCACAATGGAATTATGTGCGATAACGCAACTATGTCCGACTTTACTGCCTTTTTTAATGCGAGTTTCACCAAAAACTGCTCTATCTATAACATTGCTTGCACCGATTTCTACATCATCTTCAATAATTGTGCGTCCATTATGCTCGATTTTTATGTGTTCGCCGAGTGCATTTTGTGCATATCCAAAGCCATCGCTGCCAATGACACTATTAGCATGGATAAGCACTCTATCGCCTATCACACTTTCACGATAAATCACAACATTTGGATAAATCTTGCAATTTGCCCCAATACTCACATTATCAGCGATCACAACGCCGGGCATAATCATGGTATTTGCCCCGATACTTACATTTTCACCTAGCACAACATTTGCTGCGATAGATGCACTTGCATCGATTTTAGAATCTGCATGTGGTCTTGCTATAAAATCGCCTTTTGCAAAAAGCTGTGAAAGCAGGGCAAATGCTAAATGTGGGTTATCAACGATAAGAGGCTGTATATGGTTTGGCACTTTGTCTTTTATGGATTCTCTAATTAGCACCGCTCCAGCCTTAGAATCTTGTAAGCCCTGAATGTATTGGTCTTGTTGTATATAACTTACTTGATTTTTAGTAGCAGATTCTAATGGGGCTAACCCTTCTAGTATAAAATCATTTGTAATTTCATTTCTCAATACCGCATTGCTACCAAAAGCCTTGTTAATTGCTTCACTTAGTGTCATAAGATTCCCTTAATTATGTCTATATTGCCATGTGGAGATTATGCTTAGTTTTAAATATCTATAAAAGTCTAATAAAGATCACTAAAGCATGGCGTTTAATCCATGCCCTATTTACAAAAGATAAGTTACTTTGTAATGGGTAACTACTTTTAGTTATGTTGCTTAAAGCGGGCAGCTCCGACTTCGATTCTGTATCTATTAAACACATCACCGTTAAATAGATTCAGAGCTTGTCCCGCTTTTTCTTTATCTAATTTATCAAAGCTTACATCTTGTGTGATTTTATCGTAAGCACGACCTAGATTAAAGCCTTTATTTGTGCAATTTGTCAGTGTGATATACACGGTTTTGATATTAGAATCAAGCATAGCAGAATCTCTTAGTGTTACAAAAAGTTTGTTGAGACTTTCTTTTGTGCGTTCATCAATCGCGTCATTGCCCCATACATAGCCCATCGCATTGCCATATATATAACCTACACCAGAGTTATAAAGTGTATGTGCGAGTTGATTATATCTTTTATTTGCATAATCTGAAGCTTCACTAGAATCATCAATCATATCAGCAAAAATATGCTCATAGATTTTCTGTGGTAATTGTGGCTTTGTGATAGCAATATCTACACCATAAAGATTCACATCAATACTGCTTAATATATCTTTAAAGCTATCCATTCTTTCAGCTAGTTGCTTTTTATCTTTTGTGTTTGCTACTTCTCTTAACATTTTATCCCAAAACGCTGTGCTTTTTTGCAATAAAGACATAGAATCTACATTAGCAAATAGAGACGAATCTGCTTTTGCTCTCAAGCGAATATTGAGTTTATATGAGTCGCTATCTATCGTGCAAACAAGCTGTTCATTCACTTGCTTTTTATCACTGTGGATTTGAGTGAAATCAGAGCATTGAAAAGACTTTGGCACAAATGGCTTTAAGTCATAGTTAGTAGGTGCTTCAATCTTTCCGCTTACTCTCTCAATCACGCGTGAATCTTTATAATCAAGCGTGTATCTATAATCACGCAATACAAAGCCACTTGTATTACCAATCTCATAGCGGTCAGTCTTACATATCGCAGTCCTATCGCCACCTTCACACTCAAACTTATTGACATGATCGAACATGTGTGAGATAGACACTCTCATATAATCATCAGCTTTACCACCAGCATACGCAGACGAAGCGAGTAACCCACCCAGTGTAAAAGCACACACCAGAGCTTTCATACCGCCATTTACAAGAGTGCGACTATCAGTATTTTTACCTTTTAAACCGCTTTTAAAACCTTTAAACTTTAACATACTTTTCCTTTTTTACAAGATTGTAGAATACTATCCTAAATTGTATAAAAATTCAACTTAATTTATCATAAAAAGCCAAAACTTCATTGCTTTTTCTCTTGTATTTGCTATTGTGTTAATATTGCATACCATTCTTTTATGCTTTTTTCACTCACTTGTGCGAGTAGTTTTGCTTTTTGTTTTGGTGGTATATCAAGGGCTAAAATATCATCTTTATCTAACCTTAGAATCTTTTCTTTGGAATCTTTTAAAGAGTTTTTAGAATCTTTTTGGATAATTATGCAATATTCTCCCTTAATGTTGCTTGGCAATTTAGCAAGTATTTCTTGTGGGCTGCCTATGATTTCTCTCTCATATAACTTTGTGAGTTCTTTATATACAAAAAGTGTAGAATCTGGCATAAATAAGGCTATATCGCTTAAGGATTCTCTAAGTCTTTTGGGGCTTTCATAAAGGATTATATGCGTTGTGTTGTGATATTCAAGTAAGGATTTTAAATGCTTTTGTCGCTCTTGTTGCTTATGGGCTAAAAAGCCACCAAAGTAGAATGCCCCCTCTAATCCACTACACACAAACGCATGACTAAATGCACCCCCACCAAGCACCACTTCATATTCTATATTATTCTCTCGCACATACCGAAGTAGTAATGCCCCCGGATCACTGATATTTGGCATACCTGCATCTGTGCAGAAGGCAATATCTTGTGTGAAAAAATCTTTATTAGCATTCCTTAAAAACTCATCTTGATTATGACTATGAAAGCTTATGAAGTGCTTTTCTTGTGGATTTATATTTGGATAATTTTGCTGTATAAAATCATTGCGTAATAATAGAGTGAGTAATTTCTTTGTTACGCGTGTGTCTTCACATAAGATGACTTTGCATTTATTAAAAATCATAAGCGTATGTAATGATATATCAAGTAGATTCCCTATTGGCGTAGGCACAAAAAATAGCATAATGATCCTTTTTAGACACAAATATTTAATTTGCAAACTCTAATTATTATCATTAAACTTTAAGATTTAGCGATTATTTTTGTAGTAATGTAATGTAAGACTTATAGCGGCTTTTTTGCAATGTATTCTATTTCAGAATCTTGTATTCGGTGTTTTTGCAAAATCATACAAGATTCTATAAAGAATGACAACAAAGCTATATCGCCTAAAGTTAAAATAGATGATACGGCACAGAATCTATCCTAAAAATTCACATGCTTGAGCGATGCTTGTAAAGTATAAGATTCCCTCTTTCAAGCAATATTCCCTTGCATCTTTTACATTTTCGCCACCAAGTAGAATTGGCACAACTTTATGCTTAAATGTATATTGTTTTAGAATCTTAACCGTGCCTAGTGCGTCAGTCATATCTTGCGGTGTGATAAGCATATAGATTAAATCAAGATTTGGAAAAGTATCTACAATCTTTAAGGCACTCTCATATCTATCTGGCAGGGCATCGCCTATTACATCGATTGGATTATTATGCGACCACATTGGTGGCAGGACAGAATCTAGCTCACTTTTTTGTGCTTCACTAAGCTCGTATAATTCCTTTTTTCTTGCAGCTATTGCATCTGTTAAAACGGTTCCCGGACCCCCAGCATTTGTGATTACCACGATATTTTTCACATCTTTAAATAATGGTGCAAAAAGTAGTGAATCTAGAGTATTTACAACTTTTACACCCAAGCTTTGCATGATTCCATTAAACATAGCGTAATTGCCACTAAGATTGCCCGTGTGTGAAAATGCTGCCTTTTTTGCGGCTTCAGACTTCGCTGCTTTAAAGAGATATATCGGTTTATTGCAATTTCTAATGCTCTCACACAAGGATTTACCGCGCGCCACACCCTCTAAATATAACGCAATACTTTCACAACTTTTCGCATTATTTAGCATAGGAATGATTTCAGCACTTCTTAAATCCACCGCATTCCCAACACTAATCAAATGTGAGAATCCAAGTCCAAGCTCTGCTGCCCTATCCATAAGACCTGCTAAAACTGCCCCGCTTTGTGATACAAACGCATGACTTCCATCATGCACCATGCCCGTGCCAAAAGTAATATTTAGCTTCTCTTCATTTGCATAGAATCCAAGACAATTAGGACCGATAACATTAAAGTCGTGCGTTGCTGCTAGTCTGCCAATCTCTTCTTCTTCTGCATCATGTCCGCTTTCTTTGAATCCTGCGGTAATGATAATGAGATTTTTTAGCCCTTTTTTGACTAACTCATGGATTGTAGGGATAACAAATTTCGCACCAATCACAATCACAGCGGTATCAATATCCCCATCAATCTCACTCACACTTTTATATAATTTCTTGCCAAAAAGCTCCCCGCCTTTTGCATTAACATAAAGTAATTCACCTTTAAAGCTTTGTGCGTTTTTAGCTATTGTATAGCCAGTTTTACCCTTTTCTGTGCTTGCCCCAACAATCACTACTCGCTCATTCTTTAAGAAGTCTGGTCGCTTTTGCTCTCTTTGTATTTCGCTATATTCTAGTTTGCCTTTTAAGATTCTAGCATCGACTGCAACTAAGCCATCTTTTGTAAGCTTTAAGGGATTTATATCAAGCTCTTTTATCTCATTTTCTTGTAGCATTTTCTGCACACTCTTAACAAGATTAATCACCCATTCAATCTTATAGTCAAAGCCTCTAAAACCATCAAAAAGCTTTGCTATTTTTGTTGTGGCTAAAGCCCTTTTAATCTCATCTTCTCTCGCATTAGATTCTATATAACATACATCTTTATATAACTCAAGATAGATCCCACCCTTGCCAAATAAGATAACATTCCCGAAAGTAGAATCTTCCACACTTCCTATATAAAGCTCCTCGCCAAATACCATTTGCGTGATGATAAATCCATCATTACTATCAAGTTCTATATTATGTTTTTTTAGATTTGCAATGATTTGCTCTCTTGCTTTCTCTAACTCATCGTTACTTGTAAGGTTGAGTATCACACCACCTACATCGCTTTTATGCACTACCTTTGGCGATTGTATCTTTATAACAGCTGGGAAAGCATCAAATGTGATTTTTTCTCTCAAGCCCACGCTTTTACATGCTGGTGTTTTTATCCCATATTTACCTAAAAAGCTATAAAGCTCACTTTCGCTTAATGTATGATTTTGCATATCTGCTCCTTTTGTAGAATAAAGCTAATTGTAATGCAGAATAAACATAAAGCAGCAGTGTTATATGATATTCTTATGTAATTTATGATTATGTTTTTCTTTTTTACTCAATTTGTTATATGAAAATTTTAAATGTTGTTAAGTTGTCTGGGATTCTTATTTTCCTTGACTTGTTTTTTATAGAATGCAAGCCTATCGCATCATTTAGGAATTTTTGTATGTTGTTGAATCTACTTGAAAAAGATGAAAAAGTGGCGTTTTTTAGAGATAGCACACCATCTTGCATGGAGTAATAATGACTTTTCTGATACGCAAAAAGCAGTGATTGCGACTTATTGCTTAAAAATGCAGATTAATGATATTAGCCATGATAAGAATTGCGAAGATAGCTTTAATCTTGCAAAAATAACAAAACCACAAAGCCAAGGCATTGCGTTTAGGAATCTACGCTTTATTTTATTTGCTTGGTTTAGGTATTTATTGCATTAAAATCTAGTTTGTGTTAATTTTATCGAGTTTCAATATTTTTGTTTTAAATCTTTTTTTGTGCTTAAAATTAGTTTCAAGAATTTGACTTTAGTGCTTGTGTTATGCGGGATTGCAATTCATACAACGAACAAAGATACCAAATATATCAACAATGTCATTAAAATAGATTAAAATAGATTAAAATCCATTAACTGCCTACAATAATAAATACTTCCCAACAAAAAACTAGGCAACCTTATTCAAACAAACAATTTAAATTTAGCATTATTTAAATATATGATCTGTTCTGTATCCTTTTAAGGCTAGAGTTTGGAAATACTCTTTTAACTTCTTAAGACTCTCTTTAGAATCTTTGCTAATCTCCATAATCTCTACGCCGTGTCGCAGGGTTTCTAAATCGCTTTTCACCTGCTCTGTTTTAAAGCCAAAATACTCTTTCATTTCAGCTTTTGTAACTAGCACAATATCAGCACACAAAAACATAGAAGGATATTTTAGCACCTTATCATCGCCCTCTGGCACACTAAGCAAGACAACATTTACATTCGCTCCCAAATCATAACTTGCCGGACATACGAGATTGCCTACATTTTCTATAAACAAAAAGTCGCTTTGGCTAAATCTAGAATCTTGCATGAGTGAGGGCAGTATATTTGCTACCATGTTTGCTTCAAGATGGCATGCCTCACCTGTTGTGATTTGCTTTGCTAATACGCCTTGTTTTTCTAGTCTATCAGTATCTCTATTGGTCTCTAAATCCCCCTCAATCACGCAGAATTTAAAGTCATCAAACTTACTTAAAGATTCTAAAAGCGTGGTTTTACCGCTCCCCGGACTACTCATAAGATTTATCACAAACTTATTATGCGTATCATAAATGCCCCGTAATTCCTGTGCTTTTCTATCATTCGCACTCAAAACTCGCTCTTTTATCGCAATAACTTTTTCCATACATTTCCTTTCAAAAAACTCTAATTCTAACAAAAAGATTCTAATAGATTATAACTTTTATTTTTTATTGTTATAAATGTAGTTTATAGAATCTAAAACATGTTATAATCATAAATCTTACATAAAATTTACTTTAGGATATATAATGCGTATTGTTAAATATGCTTTTTATTGTTGTGTGCTTACCTATCATGTTATACAGGCACATGCTAATGATAATTTTACACCTTGGATAACTTCGCAAAATCAGCTATATATAATGGGGAATATGGGGAGTTTAGATTCTAAAAATCATCATACTAAGCAAAGCGAAGTATCTAAAGACTTAGAATCTAAAAAAGATTTTTCGCCTACGGCTCAAAATGACAAGATACCAGAATCTACACAAGAAAACACCACCCTAACAAAGCTAAAAAATCACTTTTTCGATATAGACACTTATAAAGAACGCACAAAAGAAGCCGAGACAACCTATACAGATTTTATGCGAGTATTAGAGCATGAGGGGACTTACTTTGTGTATTCATATAGCTTGCCACCTTTCGGAATCTATGGGAGTAATATGCCTAGCGAATTGAAGTTTCAAGTAAGCTTTAAAGTACCGCTTTGGCGTGGAGCGTTTTGGAGTAAAGGCTCACTCTTTTTTGCTTATACGCAGACTTCATGGTTTCAGCAGTTTAACTTTCGCTATTCTAATCCTGTGCGAGATTCAAACTATAAGCCTTCAATCTTTTATTCCTATCCGGCAGATTGGGAGCTTTTTGGTGGCAAGGGCGGTAAAATCAAGGAATTGCGCATTGGCTACTTGCATTTTAGCAATGGTATCGGTGGTGATGAGTGTTTGATAGATAACAACAGAAACCCTTTAACTCCAGAGAAATGCCGCTCAAGAAGCATGGGAAATAGAATCATGCTAGAACTCATTTGGGAAAAAGTTATGAAAAACTCTACCTTTGGCATACATATCACAGCATGGCCCTACATCCCAAAACGAAAAGATAACCCAGATATTAGTCTCTACATGGGCTATGCAAACGCAAGACTTTACTACAAGCATAAAAAGCATTTTGTTGAATTGCATGTAGCACCTATTATTAGCGATTATACACGCTATCATGGCTCATTGCAGCTTGGTTATGCGTATGAGGTGAGTAAGTTTTTCGCAGTGTATGGGCAGTATTTCTATGGCTATGCAAATAGCTTGTATGAATACAATATACCAGCTCATCGTATAGGCATTGGCATAAGAACAACGGGATTTTAAGCATAATGTTTAGATAAGATTCCAGTTTCTCTACCATTTGGGTGGGTGCAAATTTATACAATCTAGATTCTTGTCATATTTGCAAGTGTGGGCAAGAGCTTTGCTCGTGCGAGTGTGTAAGCACGGAATATCTTGTTGAGATTCTATGTTAGACACTTCGCTTTGCTCAGTATGACAATTTTTAGAATCTATAAATTCTATTTTGGCTCAAGCGCCCTCAATTCAAGGACATCTCTTTGCAATGTGGCATTATCTAGTCTGCTTTGCTCTACCTCAAGACGCAAGGTATTTCTTGTTTTATGTAAATCCCATAATACTTCAAGCGAAGTAGAACCAAAGAATAGATACACAGCATAGCTACTCACCACAAAGGCAATACACACCAAGCTTATAAACACTCGCTTAGAATAGACTAGATATTGCCATTTGTATGTTTTAGGTTTTATTTCATTATGTGATTTTTGCAAGATGATATTGTCAAATAAATCTTCTTTATTGAGTTCTTCTGTGTGAATCTCTTCTCTATTTTCTTTAATACTTTCTTGCTTCATCTCTTGTGTATTATGAGAATCTTTAGATATTTGTGTAGTATTAGATTCTAGTATCTCTTCTTTTAAATCATGCGGCACATTTGCTTCGTGCAATAAATCTGTATTTGAATCATTTTGTGTTTCGTTTAGATTATTTATAATATTAGATTCTATTGCTTCATTTATATCTGTATTTTCTTGTTGTGCTTGTGATTCTAACTCATTTATCACCTCATTATTAAATGCTATATTATCAGGCATAGATTCTATAATTTGTGTAGAATCTCTAGAATCTAGCACAATATCATTAAGAATATCTTGTGGGGCATTATCGTCTATATCATTTTGGTTTGTATCTAAATCTATATTATTCAAATCATTAGATTCCATAACAGAATCTACTTGAGAGTTAAAAGAATCTTCTTGTATAGATTCTATATCTCGCAAGGATTCTATATTAGAATCTTGTGGAGACATATCATTATTTTCTTGTGTGTTAATATCGCTTGGTAATGTATCGTTTTTAGAATCTTGCATATAAAATTTATTCCTAATGGCTTTTATGCGGTATTATAACATGTTTTTAACATAAACATTAAATTGCCCTAATATGCAATTATCATCAACCTATAACTCTAATAACTTAAAGGGATACTATGGATAAAGAATCATATTTTTTAAACCTTTTAGCACAAAGTGGTATCACACAAAATCTAAATGATGATTGTGCTTTATTATCACCGCTACTTTTTAAGGATAAAAGATATATTATTGCAGCTGATAGTTTTGTAGAAAACATTCATTTTAAAATGTCTCATAAAGATTCTAATTTTTTGCACCCTAAACCCTGCCACTACTCAAATGAAATAGATTCTAAAGTTTTGTCAAAATACACAAAAAGCCCTACCCCCACCCATAAAGATATAGATTCTAAAAATAAATGGCTAAGTTATGAAAACCTAGCAAAAAAGGCTTTTTTAGTCAATATCTCTGATATATTAAGCTCTGGGGCATTACCGCAATACGCCCTACTCTCTATCGTGCTACATAAAGATATGAAAAATACGCAAATACAAGAAGTATTGCAAGGCATTACAAGCGTTTGCAAGGAATATAATATTACACTCATAGGTGGCGATACAATGTGTGGCAGGGAACTCTCATTTCACATCACAATAATAGGTCGTTTAATAGGTAAATATCTCCATAGGGACAGGGTAAAAAATGGCGATTTACTCGCCTATACAAGTATAAGAAAAGGCAATCTAGGCAGCAGTTTTAAAACGCTAAAAAAGCTACTGCGATATGGCACAAATAAGCATATTCTGCCTCGTCATGTTATAGAGACAACGCATAGGGACAGCCGCTTTGCCCTACCCTTTTTACGCATGGCTTTCCTTAAAAAATCGCATAGATTGCTTCATGCTTGTATGGATATTAGCGATGGATTAGCAAATGAGATAAAAAGGTTAGAATCTCAAAATAAACTCACGCTACTGCCCTACTCTACCCTAAAAAAAGAAGTGTATCAAAGCGGGGAGGAATACGAGCTATTATTTAGCTTTAAAGACAAGAATCTGACTGCCTTGCAACGCATAGCAGATTCTACGCGGACACAAATCCATATTGTAGGAAAATTTGGTCGTTATAAACCGCATTTTTTTCACACAATACAATGGCATACATAAATAAGAAAACTTAGCAAGAAAATACGCATGAATTGAGCGCGTAAAGCTATTTTGTTGAAATTCTTATGCTATTATTCCAAATTTAACTCTAAATCATTGTAACTAGAATCCTAAAATTAGAATCTTAAGGCGTAACATGTCAATCGAAAAAAATCTCCATGATGTAAAAGATAAGCTTACAAAAGACCAAAATCTACTTGTAAGTGCATTTAAACTTGAAACATTTTATAAAAAATACAAGAATTTTTTATTCCTTGCCATCGCGTTATTAGTGCTTTTTGGTATATATATGGGGATTGGAGCCTACACAGAACATAGGACAAACTCACAAGCAAATGAGCTAATGAATACTTTGTATAGCAAAAATCTCACCGAAGAAGACAGAAAGAAAACAGAAGAAACACTTGCTACAATAAAGCCGGATTTATATGATTTCTATCGCTATACGCAGTTACAGAATCTAAGCCTATTGCAGTTAAAAAGTGATGAAAATCTTGCTGTTTTAGAGCAGTTAAGTAAGTCAAATAATGAGCTTGTTGCCACACTCGCTAGTTATCAATACGCAGTATTTGGCGAAAAGCTAGAGTTACTTGAGAATTTTAAATCAGATTCTATGCCTATACTAAGAGATAGAACAAGATTTCTAGCCGCATATTTATATATGCAAAATAATAACACGCAAAAAGCAAGAGAGATTCTAGAATCTATCCAGCCAAGAGATAATAATAAACTTGTCGCAGAAATGGCAACTTTACTCAAACACTATGGCGTAAGCAATAAAAACTTAAATACACAAAACACAGATTCACCAACAAAAGAAGATAAAGCAACAGAGCAAGGACAATAATGTATCAAGCACTTACTTCATATCCCATTCGCATTTCTAAGACCCTGCATATATTCAAACACATCTTAGACAATCTCAAGCCAACTTTCATAAAAGTATCATATTGCATGATTATATGTTTGTTGCTTGTATTTTATAGTGGTTGTGATTCTCAAAAAGATTTCAAGCCAGAGCATATTCAAGGTAAAATCGAGTTTAATGGCAAACTAGAAAAGCCTCTAGCAAGTAGCAATCAAGCAAGTGCTAAGCTAAAAAATAACGCAGTCATTACAGAAAATGGCTTATCAAATATCACGCTTAATGAAAATGAAAACTTGCTATATGCAGATTCTAAACAATGGCTTGTAAGCAATGGCTGTGCTGAGCTTCTCATTGTCCCGCTACTACAAGACAACAATACGATAAGCCTTGATAGACCAAACGCAAAGGCTATCGCCACAAAAGGCTGTATTGTAAGTGCGAGCATAAAGGGTAATCTAGTCGCCGGTGTGCTTGCAAACAATACGCTTTTTCTCTATGACCTTACAAAAGATTCCTTTAATTTCCAAACAAAAGAAGAATCAATCTATGCCATTTCATCAAAACATGCAAATCCTGTTATCCTTGATACACTGATTGTTTTTCCAACACTTGATGGCAGACTAAATACAATCGACATAGCACAAGGAAAAAGTGTAAAAAATATCATTGTAAATACAGAAAAATTTCTAAACAACATTATCTATCTCAAAGTAAAGCAAGATGAGCTAGTGAGTGCCACACATAAACGCATTTATACACTTATTCGTGGGGAATCTTATGGCAAAGAGCTAGAAATACGCGATATTTACTTTGATGGGACACATATCTATGCCTTAAGTCTCAATGGCACAATCTATCAGTTTGATAAAACCCTAGCCACACTTCAAAGTGTAAAATTACCTTATGCAAATCTTAATGGAATTATCATCAAAGACAATCATTTATATACCTTTGATAATAGCGGTGGATATTTGATTGATTTATCACTCAAAGATTTTAGCTATGAAGTCTTTAAGCTAAAATTTGGCATGGATAGATGGTTTAGCAAACGCGTTACAATGTTTTACACACCAAATATTTTATATATCAACGATAAGATTCTAGATTTTAATAAAACACTGAATAAAATCATAAATGAAAATAAGAAATAAATCTTATTTAAAAGAGCTGTAAGGAAAGGAGGTTTGTAATGGCAAGCATTGTTTTATGTGATATAGGCAATTCTTTTTTGCATTTTTATTATGCAGGTAGAATCTGGCGAGAGAATCCAAATAATATTTCTCTAAAAAAGCCTCATATTCCAATCTACTACATTAGCGTAAATCCAAACTTTGAAAAAAAGCTATTAGATTCTCATAAAACTTGCATTAATCTTGAAAAATTCATACAGCTACAAGGCGTATATCAAGGCTTAGGGATTGATAGAAAAGCAGCATGTAAAGCCATTAGCAATGGGGTAATCGTTGATGCAGGAAGTGCTATCACTATTGATATTATGGAGGATAATCAGCATGTAGGTGGCTACATTCTGCCCGGCATAAGCTCATATCAGCATCTCTATCAGTGTATATCCCCTGCCCTACATGTCCCACTTGATTTAAGTGTGAATCTATACGCACCACCACGCAGCACAAAAGAGGCAATAAGCTTTGGAATCTTAAAAAGCATTATACTCATGCTAAAGCATACTACACAAACCAAAAAAATGTATTTTACAGGTGGTGATGGTAAATTTTTTGCTAAATACTTTGAGAATAGCATATTTGATAATACCTTGATTTTCAAAGGTATGCAACAAGCCCTAAAAGAAAATAATATAATTTAAAAGGACATATATGCTTACGATCGCACTTCCAAAGGGAAGAATAGCAGATGAGACCTTATCGCTTTTTGCAAAGATTCTCAATAAAAAAATACAATTTGATGATAGGAAACTTGTTTTAAAAGATGAAAATTTCACATTTTTACTTGTGAGAAACCAAGATGTGCCAACCTATGTGCATTATGGAGCAGCAGATTTAGGAGTCGTAGGGCTTGATGTGCTTGAAGAACATAAAGATATTGATGTCGCAAGACTATTAAATCTTCAAATTGGTAAATGTAAAGTCGTGCTTGGGAGTGAATGCGGCAAACCTATAAACTATCTCAAACCCCGCATAAAAATCGCTACAAAAATGACAAATATTACTCAAAACTTCTTTTCTGCCCGTGCTATCGCCGTTGATGTCATAAAGCTTTATGGCTCAATAGAGCTTGCCCCATTAGTCAATCTTGCAGATGGCATTGTGGATATAGTAGAAACAGGCAACACCATGAAGCAAAACAATCTACAAATTGATGAAGTCATTATGGAATCAAGTGCTTACTTAATCGCAAATACAAATAGCTTTTTTGCCAATAAAAACAAAATCTTACAACTACAAGAGCATTTAGCAAAAATACTATAAAACTAGTTTTCTTTTATATGAATATAATCTTAGTAAAGCCTAGTTTAGTAAGACTCTGCAACAAAGAGCAATTAAGCATCATTCATCAATATTATGGGGGGCTATAAAAATCTATAATCAAAATAGTAATATTGATGACAACACTTTTACACAAAAAAAGATAAGCCACAATCAGCAGCTTGCATGAATACTAAGCAATTGAGTGATGCAGAATTAAAAAATATTATTTACTTGTCGATAACACGATGGAAATATATATTTGAGTTTATCGTAGAGACTAAATTACGCATTAATTTAAACAAATCAGAAATCAAAAAATGAAATACGGATTCAGTATTTTACAATCCATCACATCACATTGTTGCTTAATAATTCTTAATCAAACACATTTTTATCTTGATAAAGTGAGGGGATACCAGATTGATTAAGCTCTTTGTAGGAATCACAACCTTTTTGCATACCCATATCGCATGCCTTACCATAAAACTCTTTTGCAAGTGATAGATTATGTGCCAAGGCTTTTCCTGCTTCATGTAAGTTACCAAGTGTGAAACAGGCATTAGGATACTTTAATTTGCACGATTTTTTATACAGCATAGCCGCTTTTTCATAGTCTTGTCTTACACCTTTGCCATACTCATAAAAGTTGGCATTCATAAAACATGATGGGGGCGTGTTTTTTATCACATGCTTTTTTTCAAAATATGGCATTGCCTCTACAAAATTATTATTTTGTGCTTTATATAAGCCGATAAAGTAGCAACCATTCATATCTTTTTTATCACATGCTTTTTCAAAATAGGACATTGCTCGTTTTATAGAATCTGCATATAAAAATATTTCGCCTATCACGCTACATTCATTTTTTGCCTTGCATTCATCTGGGGTTTTTAAGCCGATTTCAATAACGATTTTACATGATTCTGAATTTTTGTTTAAACATTGTTGCGTATGGACTTCCCAAGTCTCTTTGCTGAAATTCTTTGGGTGTTCTGTGCGGATAGAATCTAGTATATTTGCAAAACACACAGAAAATGTAGCTATCACAAAGAATACAAAACGCATAAAGCCCCACTTTTGCTAGAAGATTCTGTGAAATTTTACATTATTTCTCTATAAAATAAACTTAAAATAAAATATATGTTTTTATATTCACTTAGCAACTCAAAAAACACTTAAACACAGGCACACCAACACACAAAAGCCCTATATAAATGGTTTTTAAAACCTTGTTAATGTGTGCATATGCTATTATATTGCAAACAAAACACAACTTTATCAAGTAACCACTTCCTTATAATTCCACATAATCCTTTCTTTTAATCTATCTCTTTTTTATTTGTGTTTAGCGTGCATTTTTGAATGCATACTAAACAAGGATACACAAAAACATTA
>NZ_FZMS01000076.1 GCF_900198365.1 Helicobacter bilis
GGTTTATGGGGTTTTGCACCAAACTTTCACTTGAATAACATTCACCTGAATAACATTCTTGCAAAGTAAGGCACAAGTCCTAGCTTATTTTATTGTGGGGATATATTTTGCTAATGCTTCAATATCTTCTTCACTAAGCTTTGCAGTTTGAGCTTTCATTTGACCGCCCATTTTGTAGCGACTAAGCTTACCTGCTTTATACTCAAGTAAGTCTTTTTTAATTTCATCGCTGCTTAGATTTTTTACAACAGCTGTCTTATTAAGATAAGACTTTTCCATTTTTGCACCATGGCAAGTTTTACATTGTTTTGCAATGATTGCAGCTGGATCACTCGCCGCAAATGCAACACTACCTAAACCTACAATAACCATCAATGGCAACATCTTTCTCATAATCTATCCTTTCTGTAATTTGATTAAGCTTCAATTATACACTTTTTTTATTATTTCAAGCTTAATAATGGTAATAAAAACGCAGAGAAACAACATTTTTGGCAAGAAAGTCTCATGTTTAAGAGAAAAACTTCTTTGCTTGTCGTATTTTCTCCATTTGTTGTCGTGTGTCGTGGCGACTAGATTCTAGTAAATCTATGGTTTGAGATATAAGCTCTTTTGCTATATCTAAATATTCTAGCAATTCTTTATCCGCATTATTCATAGACATGCTTGTATCAAAAGGTAGATTCTGTGTTAGCATAAATGCTTCTTGTGTATTATTTTCAATAAGGGCAATTTTAAAGGCTTTGATCCACTCTTCTATCTTAGCTTTATTATACTGCATACTTTTTCCTGTATCAATGCTTTTGTAGATTTAGTGAATTTATCAATTAGCTGATTCTTGAGCCATTCACTCTTGCATGTTCTGTGCGTAAAAGGCTTAAACCATTTTCATCTTTACATGCTAGAATCATGCCTTGACTGATTTCACCCATAAGCTTTGCTGGGGCTAAGTTTGCTAATACGCATGCTTGTGTGCCTATAAGATTCTCCGTATCATAAAATTCAGCAATACCTGCGATGATTTGACGCGGTTTTTCTTCACCTAAATCAACTTGTAGTTTTAAAAGCTTTTTGCTTTTTGGGAGTTTTTCTGCCGCGATAATTGTGCCGACTTTAATGACTATTTGCTGAAAATAGTCAATATTAATCGTATCGTTTATACATGGCTTATTGATAGAATCTTTCTCTTTTTGTGGCTTATTTTCTACAAAAGGTTGGTGCATTGTCTTCATGCGTGGTTCTTCTATCTTTGGAAAAAGTGCACAAACTTTTTGTATCATAAAATCTTGTATGTATCCTTGCTTTATTATCAGTGTATCAAACTGCTTAGAATCTATGCTGATATTTAATGCCTTGCTTATCTCTTTGCATGAGTTAGGCAGTATTGGATAAAGAAGTAAGGCTGCTTTTGCAAGAATATTTGCGATAAGATTCAAAAAGGCTTTACATTCTATACTTTTTTCTTGCTTCATAAGCTCCCATGGGGCAATTTGTGTAATCATAGTATTTGCTAGATAGAAAAGCTCCCATACGGATTCTAAAAACTTATGCGGTTGCATAGAATCCATATAGGCCAAACTCTGCTTAATAATGCGAGAAATTTCTTCTTTTTGTGAGATATATGCGTTTTCATCATAACTCTTACTTAAATCAAACTGAAAATATTTTTCACTCATGCCAATAAGTCTATTTAACAGATTCCCTAAATCATTGCTTAACTCCCCGTTATTGCGAGTGATAAGGGCTATTTGTGAAAAATCACCATCTTGTCCAAACGGCACTTCGCGCAATAAAAAGTAGCGGAATATATCAGTAGGATAAGCGTTTTTAATATCAAGCGGGTGGATTACATTGCCTATACTTTTACTCATTTTCACACCATCAATAGTCCACCAACCATGCACTAAAATGTGCTTTGGCAGTGGCAAACCCAAACTCATAAGAAATGCAGGCCAATATATCGCATGAAATCGCAATATATCCTTACCTACAATATGCGTTGTATTATCAAAATATTCCATTTTAGATTCTAAACATGGATTTTGCTCCATTTTATAGCTTAGCTGCTCTTTTGCATTATTGTAGTCTAATCCATAGCCAAGCGCACTAGCATAGTTCATCAACGCATCAAGCCATACATAAATGATATGCTTGCTATCACGCAATTTTAATGGGATCTTAATCCCCCATTCAAAGCTTATGCGAGTAATGGATAAATCTTGTAAGCCTTGCTCTACAAATTTTATAACTTCATTTCTTTTGTGTGAAGGCATAATGCAGTTTGGATTCTCTTTATACCATGCTAAAAGCTTGTCTTGATACTTTGAAAGGGCGAAAAAATAACTCTCTTCTTTGACAAGGCGAGTTTCTTTCTTACCGCTACAATCAGGGCAGTAGATTCCATCTATAACTTGTGTTTGTGTAAAAAAGCTCTCACAGCCAACGCAATACATGCCCTCATAAGCCCCCTTATAAATATCCCCCCTATCATACATAATCTCAAAGGCTTTCTGCACAGCTAGAATATGCTCAAAATAAGTTGTGCGGATAAATTTATCGTAATCTATATCGTATTCACGCCATGTATCGCGGAATTTCTCACTGATAGAATTTGCATATTCAATCGTTTTTATCCCATGCTTTTTTGCCGCTTCTTCTATCTTTTGTCCATGCTCATCTGTGCCTGTAAGGAAAAATACATCATCGCCCCTAAGTGTCCAATATTTTTTCATAACATCAGCAAGAATAGTAGTATAAGCATGTCCAATGTGTGGCACATCATTGACATAGTAAATAGGCGTTGTTAATAATTTCTTCATTTAAGTCCTTTTGTGCGTTTTTTTATGAATAAAAAGCTTTAATTATACTTGATTTTGTTGGTTTTTTGCAGTTTTAAATGTTTGTTGGCAATATCTATTATAATAAAGTTATAGAATCGAGTAACTTTTAATCACATATTCTCCCTTTATTTATGAAATAACGATAAAATAAAGCTTTTATCTCACTAAAATTCAAGGATATACATGCGAGAGTATGGCAAGAGAAACAAAAGTCTTGCAAAGGCGGTTTATATTGAAGAAGCAAATCTAGATGATTATATTATGGTTGATATGCGAGATGAAGAAGAAGTATGTGCAGCACGCATTAAAGGTGTCCCAAATATTAAAGAAACACATGCCCTTTTCAACCTTGCTAAAGACAATCCAGACAAAAAGATACTCATACATTGTAAAAGAGGTGGCAGGGCGTCTGCTATGGGGAGTAGGCTTGTAAGGCTTGGTTGCGATAATATCTACTTTTTTGATGATACCTTTGCTAGATTCTATGAAAAGTTTGAGATTGTAGGTATCGCAAAAGATTGCTTAAGAGATTTACAATAGCTCTTTAAATTTTACTTTTTGGATACGACACAATGAAAAATCTTAATTTTTATATTTTATCAGGGTTTATATCATCGGCTTTGCTTGTAGGTGGCTTTGGAATCTTACAAGCACAAAATATTGCAGACCACACACAAATGCAAATCGCACAAAGCACACCCAACACACAAACACCGCCAAAGAAAAAGCTAACACAGGCAGAAAGAGACAGGGCATTACAAAAATTCATGGCAGCAGTGAATCTTGTTGAAAGTAGCTATGTCAGCGATGTGGGTACAAATGAGATTATTGAAAAGGCAATCTCTGGTATGTTAAGTAATCTCGACGCACATTCTGCGTATTTACCGCAAAAAGATTATGAGGATTTACGCACAAAAACAAGTGGTAGTTTTAGCGGTATAGGCATAACCGTTGGCATGAAAGATGGGGCATTAACGATTATCGCACCACTTGATGACACACCTGCTAAAAAAGTGGGCTTAAAAAGCGGGGATATTATCCTAAAAATTGATGATAATCCAACACTTGATATGAAAATAGACCAAGCCGTATCGCTTATGAAAGGCAAAAAAGGCACAAAAGTAACACTTACAATCATAAGAAAAGGCGAGACAAAGCCGCTAAAGTTTGAGATTAAGCGAGATGATGTCAAAGTCCGCTCTACTTTAGTAAGTAAGATTGAAGAGACAAATTACGCTTATGTTCGCGTTGCGACATTCGATCAGCATGTAACGCGTGAAGTGAAAAAAGGCTTAAAGGATCTTGGCAAATTTGAAGGCATTGTGCTTGATTTGCGTGGGAATCCGGGCGGATTGCTAGATCAGGCTATCGGGCTTGTGAGCCTTTTTGTAAAAGATGGCGTGGTTGTGAGTGAGCGAGGTAAAATAGAGAATGTCGAGCTTAAGACTTCAGGTAAAGCAGAGTTTTTACATGAGCCTCTTGTGGTGCTTGTAAATGGTGGTAGTGCATCTGCGAGTGAGATTGTAGCGGGAGCATTGCAGGATTATAAAAGAGCTGTTGTTGTGGGAGAAAGCACATTTGGCAAAGGAAGTGTGCAAAAAATCTTTCCATTTGGCAGAGAAGCTAAAGAGGCAATGAAGCTTACCATAGCAAAGTATTATTTACCAACAGGCAGAAGCATACAGGCAGTAGGTATTACCCCAGATCTTGTTGTGGCAGAAACTGAAGTGCCTCTAAGTGATGAGAATCAACTTGAGTTTAAAGAAGCGGATTTAAAACGACATTTAAAAAATGAGTTATTACAAGAAGAAAAGGAGAATAACTCAAAAGCAGATTCTAAAGATTCTGAAAGCAAAGATATTACACAAAGCATGGTTATGAAAGACATGCAGCTAAAAAGTGCTATCGATGTGCTAAAAACTTGGGCAGTTATTAAAGGCACGGCAAAGTAGGCTTTTAATAACTTGCAGCATAAAGGGATAAAACTAGTTTTTACTCACGCCTAGTTGCTGTTGTGTGTAGTGTGTTTTTAGAATCTGACTCCCCAAAAACTGCCCAATTTCATGATAGAATCTAGGTTAGGTGTTTTGTTGCATTGAGTATGATATATTAGAATCTAATCGCCATTCTATACTTGAGTGGCTATAAGATTCAGTCTAGATTCTAAAAATGCAAATAAAATATAAAAACCTTAAGGAGAAATACTTATGAAAAATGTAGTAACACAAGAAAAAGACTTTTTGCAAGAAAATCTTGTAGAAGCAAATTTGCTTTATGAGGGCAAAGGGAAAAAGCTGTATAAAACGACATTAGAGAATACTTTGCTTGCGGCGTTTAAAGATGATTTAACAGCATTTAACGCACAGAAAAAAAGTAGTGAAGAGGGCAAAGGGAGTTTAAATTGTCAAATTTCAACGCAGATTTTCACACTCCTAGAATCTAAGGGGATAAAAACTCACTTTCTACAAACCTTGCAAGATACATATATGCTATGTAAGAGCTTAGAGATTATCCCCATTGAAGTTGTAGTGCGAAATATTGCTACTGGGAGTTTGAGTAAGAGACTAGGCATTCAAGAATCTTTAGACATAAAAGACACGCCGCTTAAAGCCCCGCTTGTAGAGTTTTATTATAAAGATGATGCTTTAAATGATCCTATTATTACAGATTCTCATTGTCTTTTAATGGGACTTGCAAACACTGATGAGATAGCAAAGCTAAAGGAGTTAGCATTGCAGGTGAATGAGATATTGAAAGAGTATTTTGATAAGGCTTCATTGCGACTGATTGACTTTAAGCTTGAGTTTGGCAGAGATTCTAATAAAAATATCTTACTTGCTGATGAGATAAGCCCTGATAGTTGCCGCTTATGGGATAAAGCAACAAATAAAAAAATGGATAAAGATATTTTCCGTCAAAACCTTGGTAATGTAACAAGTGCGTATAAAGAAGTGTTGTCTCGTCTCGCAGAGATTAAGTAAAATATGCGTTTTTTCTTTTTTATATTATGTATTTTTAGCTTCACTGCATGTTCTATCAATCGTCAGCTTGTCCCACTTGCAAAAAGTAAGGAAATCGGCTTTGTAAGTGATGGTAGTTTTGTATTGCAAGACCCCCCACCCGGTAAAGCACGCATTTATGTGTATAGAGAGAATAATCATGTCGGCTCATATCTAGGCTATACATTGCGAATCGAACATCAGCCAAAAACAGATTCTAAAGGGCGTCCAAGTTATAAGAACTATCAAGATTCACTTGGCTATATGGCAATGGGCAAGACCTTTTTAGCTGATGTGGAGGCTGGATATCCTATCGCCCTTATGGCAAAGACAGAAGCTACAAGCTATGTGCTATTTACACCTATGGAAGGAGAGATATATTGCATTAAAGGCAGTATGAAAAATGGCTGGACTATGCCTAGACCGCATATTGTTTTTGTAGATAAGCAGACATGTGAGGAAGCATGGATTGACTACTTTTCAAACAAAAATGTAGAGTTTCAAAATCAATGGCGTAAAGTCTATAATGAAAAGGGCGATAGGATTAGACTTGATACGCCTACAAAAGCACGCGTTACGCAATAGCTTATATAGATTCTGTTTTTATAGAATCTATTTTTACTAAAAGATTTTAAATTCTTGCTGTTTTGCACCCACCTAAATGGTTGAAATTCTAAAACTTAACACAATCGCTTGTATAACTAAGCATTACAAAAAAGATGAAACATCTATTTTAGACTTTAAGTTTTAGATATTTGCTTATACTCAATATAACAAGAATCTTAAATATAATAATATAATAAACTTTGCTTACAAACACCTTGTAAGCAAATTATTTTGAAGGGGTAAAAAATGAGACTATTAAGAATCTTTCTCTTTAGCGTTATGATATGCGGGGGCTTGAGGGCTGAGGGCATACCTTATGGCTGTTTGAATGTACTACAAATCGCTTCATTTCATTATGGTTTTAGCACAGATTTAAACAAGACAGATTCAGATAAAGTAGCTAAAGATAGATTTAGTGGAATAGTTGGCATAAGTGTAGGGTGGAATTTCTTTGGAGACATGAGATTTAACCCAGAGCCCACTATACCCATTCCTTTTACCCATTACGATATGAGCTTTGGTCTAAGGGCTAAATATCTATTTATGAACTCTTATGCCCCCACTCACTCTGTGGGTGGAATGCTGTATATTTACCCTTCAAGAGGTTTTATAGGCACCCTTAATCTTATAATTGGTGTCGGAGCAAACTTTAGCGAGATACATAATCTCAAAGCAAATGGAGCATATATTGAAGTAGGTTTGGGCTTATTAAAAATAAGTCCACTTTTAGTCAATACCGATATTACCTATCGTGCAAATATCTATGGCAGACATAATGATTTAGATTTATGGACAATCCACAGCTTAAACTTTGTTTGGACTTTTTTCTAATGTTTGTTAGCTATGAAGTCTTAACATTTTAGCATTATAAAATCTAAACAAATAGAATCTAGTCAGTTAAAAATATCACTTAAAAAATATTTGCACTTCAAATAGTAATGATGTATAATTGCGGATAAAAAGAGTATAAACAATGACTTATAAAAGAACAAGGACAAAGCATATAACATTTATTATTTTAGGTATTATAGCCTATCTATTTTACATTATGATGAGTGATATTTATCCTATTCTGCCACCGCTTATGGGTATGCTATTTCTCATCTTTCACAAGCATTATAATGATGAAAAGTTTTATATCTCAACGATTGTTCTTATATGCTTATTTTTCTATGAGTTTGATAAAACCTTGCTTGTGGGAGTTATCCCTTGTGTATTTTTTATCGTTAGATTCTTTGTAGCAGAGCAGTTAGAATCTATTGTGCTTATAAACGCACCTTTTGTGCTTGTTTATGTGTGTTCTTTATATTTGCTTTATTTTGCGGGTTTATTATTATGTAATATTTTGTTTAAAACACCTATGCTATCCTTTTCAACAATCTATATGTATTATCTTATAATGGATTGTATAATCGCATTGATATATTACTACCTTGCTATTAAAGAGTGATGATGAAAAATATACCCCAAACTTTTCGGATTCTGTATGCTATTTTTGGTGTTGTCTTTGCCATTATTATTATAAAGCTTTATATACTTGCTGTTGCTAGGCATGAATACTATGATAAACTATCGGTGGCAAATACGATTAAAACAGAAATCCTTGTGCCAACAAGAGGGCAAATACTTGATAGGAATAACGAACCTTTAGCGATAAATGAGCTAGGCTTTACTCTGTCCTTGCGTAATCGCTTGAGTAATGAAGAGCTAGAAAAAAGTGTCGATTTTATCGCTTCTCATATCATTGATATAGATAAAGAAGAGTTACTAGAAACTTATAAAAAATTTAATAGCATTTATCGCCGCACACCAGTTACGCTTATAGATTTTGTATCTTACGCACAAATGCAGATTATATATCCTGCCATGATACAAGAAAATAATATTATTATAACCCCAACTACTAAGCGATACTATCCAAATAACGCTTCAGCCGCACATGTTATAGGCTATATCGGGGCAAGTGATGTGCGTGATAGAGAAAATGATCGTGTTTCACGATACACAAAGATTATCGGTAAGCAAGGCATTGAAAAGCAGTATAATGAATTTTTACAAGGGCAGCTTGGCGAAAAAGTCATACAGGTAAATAGCCTTAATCAGCAATTACGACTAATCGATGAAAGACCCGCTACAAGTAATAATGATATGAAAATAAGCCTTGATATGCGTTTGCAAGAGCGGCTTGATTCTGTATTTAGTGAGCATAATGGTGCAGGTATTATTATGGATGCACATACTGGCGAGATACTTGCAGCGGGGAGCTATCCAGAATATAATATTAATGACTTTGTTGGTGGAATCTCACATAAAAAATATAAAGATTTACTAGAAAACCCCTATAAACCACTTATTAATAAGCTTATTAGTGGTCAGTATCCACCCGGATCTGTTATCAAAATGGGTATGGCATTAGCATTTTTGGAATTTACCGATACCACAGAAAAGACAATCATTTCTACACCCCCATATATTGAGGTTAATAAGCATAAATTCCGCGATTGGAAAGCAGGCGGACATGGTAGTGCTGATGTGTATAAGGCGATTAGAGAAAGTGTTGATGTATATTTCTACAAACTCGCACAAATCGCAGGGATAAATAATCTAGCCATTGTGATGAATAAAATGGGATTTGGGCAAAAAACAGGAGTTGATTTACCTTATGAAAACTCTGGAATCTTCCCCACACCAGAATGGAAAATGAGAAACTATGCACAGCAATGGTATGTAGGCGATACTATCGTTACTTCCATAGGGCAAGGCTCTTTTCTATCCACACCCATGCAAGTGGCACGATATACCGCCCTTATTGCAAGTGGTAAGCTTGTAACACCGCATTTTGCTAAAGAATTAGGCGGTAAGCCAACAAATATGCCTATAAAAGATGTATTAACAAAGTTTGAGCACTCAAAGCTACCCGCCTTAAGACTTGGCATGTATCAAGTCTGTTCTGATCCATCTGGCACGGCATATCGTGTAACACAAGGCACACAAGTAAAACTTGCATGTAAAACAGGGACAGCCCAAGTCGTAGGTATCGCACAAGATGCATTAAAAAGAAAAAGGGAAGCCGATATGGAATATTGGCATAGATCGCAAAGCTGGATTACTGCCTTTTTACCTTATGAGAATCCAAAATATGTGATTACTATCTTAATAGAGCATGGTGGAAGCGGCGGTCGTGGCGGTCCATTACTTGTGCAGCTTGCAAACGCCTTGCGTGAATTTGGGTATGTGTGATTAAAAGCCAGATATAAAAGATTTTTCGCTTCTCATAAAATTCTTATGAAAGAAAAATGTTGGCTTTTTTGTAGAATCTCTTTTGTTGCTAGAGATTCGCATTTTTTATTTTAATATTAACTCCAAACAATCTTATTTGCCGATTGCATAGCAGGCATCATCTACATTTTCTTTGCATGCTTTTTCTAAAAATGGTTGCGATATCGTATGCGTTAAGCCAAAGAGTTCTGCTATCTCATAGCATTCAGTGCTAGAGCAAAGCGTTAAAAGATTATTAATTGCTGATTCTATATTATGTGAATGTTCATTGGGGTCGACACCATAAACATTAACTACAATATGTGCTAATTTTTTACACTCATCTTTCTTTTTATTCTCGCATTGCCTCATTAAAATATCTTCATATTTTTTTGAAAATTCCATAAAGCAGTATTCCTTATATTTATATACTCTCTGCACTTTAAAATTATCATATTCATCAACAAATCCTTCACACCCAACACCACCGCTGTAACATTCTTCACTCATGTATTCATTACTTGCCTTGACACACTCATTAAACTTCTCTTCAATATCTTCTTTCAAACCCGCATATACAATACTCATGCAACAAAACGCTAATATAAACAATTTACGCATGTCTATCCTTTATAAACTTAGAGTCTAACTCAAATATTAACACAACTTTTCGCATTATAAACATCACAATCTCAAATAGCCTTGATATTACAGAATTTTACAAAATATGACAACATATCGCAAAACACTACAAAATCTTACACAACAAACGCCTAAAACAGCGGCATATCCATCTCGCTTGGGATAGGTATCTCCATAAGCTTTAAGATACTTGGGGCGATATTGCTTAACGCGCCATTTTGTATAGAATCTATGCCATTAGAATCCACAAAGCAAAAGACATCGCCTAGCGTGTGATTTGTTAGCGGTTTGAGATTGGCATCTTTCATTTCTTCGCAATTGCCATGATCGCTTGTCATTACAATGCTATATCCTTTTTGCTTGGCAAGATTCCATATCTTTGCTATCTCCTTATCGACTGCTTCAACAGCTTTTATCGCTGCTTCAAAATTGCCTGTATGTCCCACCATATCGCCATTAGCAAAATTCACAACAATAAAATCATAGCCTTTATTGATAAAATCACATACTCCATCGCCAACTTCTCTAGCACTCATCTCTGGCTGTAAATCATAGGTTTTCACCTTTGGCGATGCCACTAAAAGCCTTGTTTCACCCGCCCATTCTTCCTCCTTACCACCATTGAAAAAGAATGTTACATGCGCGTATTTCTCTGTCTCTGCGACATGGGCTTGTTTTAGCCCCCTTTTACTTAGAATCTCAGCAATAGTATTTTTCACCTTATCTTTTGGAAAAAGTATAGGAAAAGGGAAACTCTCATCATACTCACACATACAGCCTATAAACAGATTAGGAAAAAACTTTCTAGGAAATTCACTAAAATCCCTTAGCCCCAAACTCGCAATAATCTCTCTAGCCCTATCACTGCGATAATTTACAAAGATAAAGCCCTCTGTGTTAGAATCTAGATTAGTCTCATTGATAAAATTTTGCGTATTATCGCTATTATATGCCTTAAAACCCATATAGCCATTAAAGCTAGCAGGTTTTATAAACTCATCAAAAATGCCCTCATCATAATGCTTTTGTATATAAGATTCTATACTGCAAGTCTGCGGATTATCCCCATAGGCAAGGACTTCAAAAGCACATTGCACCCTATCCCACCTTTTATCCCTATCCATCGCATAGAATCTCCCGCAAACACTAGCTATCTGTATGCTATCACACAGAATCTCTTGCAAAGATTCTAAATAGGAAAGAGAGCTTTGAGGCTTTACATCTCTGCCATCTGTGATTAAATGCAATAAAACTCTTTTTTGTCTCTCTTTTGCTAATAGGGCTAAACCTTTTAAATGATTAAGGTGTGAATGCACCCCGCCATCACTTGCTAATACGCATAAATGCAAGGTTTGTATAGAATCTAGTATGCTATTTAAAGCCTGATTAGATTCTATGCTTTTATCTTGCAAGGCATTATTAATTTTTACTAAATCTTGATAAAGGATACGCCCACTGCCTAAGCTCATGTGTCCTACTTCAGAGTTTCCCATTTGCCCTTCTGGTAGCCCTACACTTAAGCCATAAGTGCTAATGAGTGAATGCGGGACATGTTTAAATAAATAATCATAATGCGGCTTTTTCGCATGAAAAAAGGCGTTATACTCTGTCTTTTCACTATGCCCAATGCCATCTGTAATGATAAGGACTACTTTTTTCATTCTTTTTCCTTTTTGTGAAGCTAGATTCTCAAACAATAAAGTAAGATTATAACAAAAAATATAATATCTATAAGCCCTATTTGGATTATTTACTTTCTATATCTGCGTAAAACACTTGAGTAATACTCAAAAATCCTGTCATGTTGAGCATTACGAAAAAGGCGAAATATCATTTTTAGATTCCAAGCCTTTGGGTGGGTGCAGGGTTTAGGGTGCAATATAGCAATTATTTTAGATTCTATAAAAGATATTTCGTGCTTACGCACTCGCACGAGCAAAGCCTTGCCCACACTTGCAAATATGACAAAACCTTAGATTCCAAACCATTGGGTTGTCATTTTGAGCGTAGCGAAACATCTAGCATAGATTTTAAAATAAATACAAAAACTATCAGAACGCATAAAACCTTATGTAAAGCAAAATATGTATAAAGATTTATAATTTAAAAAATATTTCTGTATGTTTTCTATTTATTTACTATTTGTTTTTTTGTAGATTGCCGACTTACGTTTATGCAAAATATTTCTACTTAAAAAGGTAACAAAATGGCAAATAGAGAAGATAAAGGGTCTGTTTCACAGACTACAAACGGAAGTCAAGTCGTTGTTGTGAAGCAAAAAAGTGCAATTTTAGTCATTTTAATGTATGTCTTTAGTGGCGGGTTTTTGGGCTATATAGGCGTGGATAGATTCTATAAAGGCGATTATGTGCTTGGATTTATAAAGCTTTTGATGGGGTCTATGGGGATTTTTCTTGGGATTATGTATGGGGTTACATTTGTAATTGGTGCGATTTTTACAGGTGAGATGATCGGGTTTAGTCTTGGTGCTGTTGTTGCTTTCGGTGTTGTGGGTATATATTTGCTGTGGGTGTTTATCGACTTTTTTCTTGTGCCTATTAACATTATGATAAAGAATGCAAGGCAAGTAGATTCTATAAAGCGCAGAACTTATAATAAGGCTAAATAGCAAATATAGCAAATTTTAAGCATTGAGTTTGGCAGATATAAAAGAGACGAGAAAAGTATGAAAAAGTTTATATTGACATTATGGCTATGTGCATGTGTGGTTTATGGTGATGAGGCTGAGAGTGAGCATTTGAAGAATAAGGTAGCATTTATTGAGAAAAATTTTGATTCTAAAATGGCATTAGAGATACAAGGGGCTGGAATAAAGAGTGAGACCTCTAAGCTTTTATTTAAAGTGGCAATGACTCCACTTTTATATGAAAGTGGATTAGAGGGAGACGACTCAAATGGTGGCTGGGGGGGCTTCAATGGTGATGATTTTTGGAATAGATACTATGATTTAGAAAAGCGTGTGAAAAAAGTCTGCGGGACTCTCATTACAGAACAAGAGACAAGACAGGAAGTTAAAAAAGATTTTTTTACTGGGCGACAATACACTGCAAATGAAGATTACACTGTGTATAAGCAAAACTATACTCCCGCCGAGCAGAAATGTATAAAATCTCTTGCTACCTTAGAGCTAGAGATGAATAGAGATATAGTCAATTGGAAACTAGAGAGAATGAAAGCAGATGGGACTTATGATTACGATGCTAAAAGTTATCAGCTAGCAGATACACTATGGGAAAAGTTTAATAGATATGCTAAACTAGGCTTGATTAAAGACTACAATAAACCCGGAATGGATAAAATCACTAAGGGATTATTCTATATCTGGGTAGTGGAAGAAGGAAGTCTATATAGCAAATTGGATAGCATTGATAGATTTCTTGTGCATTATGGATACAGTCTTAGAGAGTATTTTTCATTTCTCTATGAATCTATGGAAACAAATCTTAAAACGCTAGAAGAGCTACTAAAAGATAAAAAAGTCTATTTAAGTGCTAAAGAATACGAAGAGGCAGTAAAGAAACAACAAGAAGCAGATAAGCTTAAAAAGATTGAGTTGCTAAGAGAGTTTGTGCTTAAAAGTGGGGACATCGCGTATAACGAAGACAAAGAAAAACTATCTCATTATTTTAATAAATGTATGAGTTTAAGTGATGATGGAGCAAAAAAGAAAGAGACTTTATTGGGTGGGGAATACGCAGGGCTTTTAGATGAAAAATATTATGACTATGATGGCAACTCTTATACCACAAAAGCTGAAATAGAAAATACACCACTATATAAACAATTAGCATGGTGTGCCTTAAAAGAAACACTTGATAGGGAAATATCATATAGACAAGAAAAAATATTTGAAAATTGGCGTTATCGCTCTATTTATAATGTCGAGTTATAATGTCGAGATTGAGCGTGTTGTTGAAGCAATTTTGATGAAAAAATGGGACGCAATGGAGAAAAAATATCCTTATACAGATTATGAAAGTGCGATTAAAAACCCTTGGTATAAAGATGAAGCCAAGTTGCAAACTTTCATAAATGATGTAGATGATGATATTGCACCTATATTTGAAAACCACATGAAGGAGTATCAACAATGTAACAAGAAAATGTTTGAAGGCGGCAGAAAAAAATGCAGGGAAAAATTGAATGCAAAAACACTCAAAATGCTTGAAGCAAAATTATAATAAGGAGCAAAACCATGAATACACAAGAGTTGATTAAGCAATATGTTAAAATCGTAAGCGATACACACTTTGAGCGTGGAAAGCAAATCGTTTCAAAAAGACTAAATATAACCGAAGAAGAAGCAGAGGCACTCTCACAAACAAATGAGTTTCAAGAGATTGGAGAGCTAAAAAGAAAGTTTGATGATAAAAAACGCCCAAATACTGAAAGCAATAAAGTAAAGCTTTTATTTGATGACTTCGAGGATTTTTATAATTGGTATAAATCCCAATAAGGCTTGATTGTTTTTCACTCTAAAGATTCTAATACAAATCTTCACAAATACGCATACTTCAACCTAAGCCTAAAGCATGTGTATTAAGATTTATAACCCCCCCCCCCCTTTTTTTTATCACCTTGCCATTAATCCAAATAACTTTAAATCTTTACTAGATTTTTAGATTCCACAATGTATTTTTATATATCCTTTATTTTATGTTATAATTCCTGCTATTTTGCGATGTGAGGTGTGTATGAAAACTTTATTATATAGTATGTTTCTATGTTGCTTTGGATTTTGTATTGCAAATGCACAAGACACAGAAAACTTGCCCCCGGTTGAAGTCATACGCATAGGACCAGATACGCCAAGTGGTGGTATGAAGACCACAGATTCCAAAAAAGAAAAAAGCTTTGATACACTAGATGAACTTCGCGTAGATGAGCTAACGGGTGTGCAAGATACGCCACCAAGAAATGAGCAGTTAGTTACCTCCAAAAGTCGTCAGCAAACCTATGAAATAGACGATAAATTTAGAGAAATGCTAACACAATGCGTAAATAACAACAAAGCAATGTGTGCTCAAGCCTTAGCATTTGCGGATAAAAACTCAAAGCAATGCAATCTCAATAGCACAGAAGTTTGCAGGGCTTACGCACAAATCTATCTTTTGCATAATCAACGACAAAAAGCCCTAAATGCAAGGCAAATCGCATGTAATGGCGATAATGCTACCGCATGTTTTGAAGCATGGAATCTCTATGAAAGTGGTAAAGGCATTAAGAAAAATCCAAAGCAAGGATTTGGGTTACTTACTCGCTCATGTGATTTCAAAAACGCACAGGCTTGCTATCAACTTGCAGGATATTATCGCACAGGCGTTGGAGCGGAACTTAATCTAAAAAAAGCAAAAGAATTATATAGCAAGTCATGTGATTTAGGGAATTCTGAAGCATGTGATGCGTATAATGAGTTTTTATAATCCTAAAGAGATTTGATGTATATACGATTTTTCATACTTCTTTTATGTAGCACATTTTCTTATACAATCTTTGCAAAAGATATTGAATCTTATGTAAAGATTCCATGCAATGAGACAAATGCTACGCTATGTGATTGTGCGAAAAGCTTGTATAAAGCACTCACAATACTTGAAAAAATACAAAATCACAACTTTAAACTTATGCAACAACAAATAAGAAAACAAGCACAAGAAGGCACAAACACACATAAAAGAAGCGAAAGACATGCAAAAAGACGACATTTTTACAATCACAACTGATGAATATCATGCGTTAAGCAATAACATGCAAAAGTTTTGTAAAGATTTTAAGAATCTAGATGAGAAGGAACAACAAATCCTTTTTACACTAGAATGGAATAAAAAAGCGTTATTTCAAAGTCGCAATGATGTAGCAAGATTCTGTAAAAATCAAATGTAAGGGGATATAATGTTAAATGATAAAAGCATACTGATTACAGGTGGCACAGGTAGTTTTGGCAAGAAGTTTGTAGAAATCGTGCTGAAACTATACAAGCCAAAAAGGCTAATTGTATATAGCCGCGATGAATTAAAGCAATATGAAATGGCTCAAATCTATAATGATAAATGTATGCGGTATTTTCTAGGCGATGTGCGGGATTTACAACGATTAGAATCTGCGCTAAAAGATGTGGATATCTGCATACATGCAGCCGCCTTAAAGCATGTCCCAATCGCTGAATACAACCCTATGGAGTGTATCAAAACAAACATTCATGGTGCAAGTAATGTCATTGAAGCATGTCTAAAAACAGGCGTAAAGCATATCATTGCCCTCTCAACAGATAAAGCCGCAAATCCAATCAATCTCTATGGTGCTACAAAGCTTTGTAGTGATAAACTCTTTATCAGTGCGAATAATATTAAGGGCGATAATCCAGCGAAATTTAGCGTTGTGCGTTATGGTAATGTTATCGGTAGTCGCGGCAGTGTCGTGCCGTTTTTCCGCAAACTTGTGAGTGAGGGGGCAGCTGAGCTACCAATCACTGATTTAGATATGACAAGGTTTTTTATCTCGCTTGATATGGGCGTGCAGTTTGTGATTAAGAATCTAGCTAGAATGCAAGGTGGTGAGATCTTTATCCCAAAGATTAAAAGCATTAAAATTACGGACCTAGCACATGCTATCGCACCAAATGCGAGTTTTAAGATTATCGGCAAAAGAGCAGGGGAAAAACTCCATGAAGTGATGATAGGCGAAGATGATTCTCATCTCTCTTATGAGTTTGATGACTTTTTTATCATATCGCCTAGCATTATGTTTCAAATGCCAATTGATTATACAACAACGCTTTTAAATGAAAAAGGCAAACCTGTCCCACCACATTTCACTTATGCAAGCAACACAAATACACAATGGCTTACTAAAGAAGAGTTATTGCAAGAACTTGCTAGGCTATCTTAGATTGTTTAGTATGATTTGCTTAGATTCTATAAATAGATATGAAACTATTGATTTAAGCAAATGTAGGGCGTAAGGTGCATAAACGCTATTACTCTAAAAACATAAAGGAAAAGTATGCTTACTAATATTTTATATCTTTGTGTGGGCATATTGCTTTGCTTTGTGTTGTGGCGTGTTGTGCTTGGATTTTTTCTCACAGGGCTTGGTGTGTCTCATAAGATAGTAAGATATACCTTGTTGCATTATATGCTAATTTGTATTTATGTAGTATTTGCGTATATTATGGGTTTGTATTGTATAAATGGGGCTATCTATATAGATATGCTATATACACAAGATTCTATGTTTGTAGCCCTTTGTTGTCTTATGGGCTTTGTGCTTTTACATATATTAAGTGTGCTTGATCTTTATACGCAAAAAGTGCCAAATATATTGCTTGCTATTCTCTTTATTTGTGCTAATATTCTTTATTATGTAACACATGAAATGTATGATTTGTATGCTTTTGGTGTTTTAGGTATTGTGTATGGGGTGTATTTTATGTTGCATTTAGTGGGTAGTCGGCAATATTTAGGTGAGGGCGATGTGTGGATTATCGCTAGTCTTGCTGTTATTTTAGAATCTTTTTTTGCCTATCAAATAAGCTTTATTTTTGAAATGCTATGTGTGGCTTCTTTAATGGGTATTTTGTATTTTTATTTTAATGTATGGAGATTAAAGAGAGTGCGGTCTAGTGGCTATAATGTTAAATGTGATAATGTAGATTCTATTGAGTGTGATGAAATATCTAAACTAAATGACATAAGGGATTTTTCGCCTTCGGCTCGCACAATCCGCAAGAATTTTGCCCACACTTGCAAAAATGACAAGATTCTAGATTCTAAAAACCATATAGAAAACACAAAACAGAATCTAGATTCTATAAAGTTTGCACCCTTGCACCCTGCACCCACCCATTTGGATAAGAATCTAGATTCTACACAAAAACCATCTCAAAGCCCCGCATACATTCAAGCGGTTGAGAGCCTAGAATCTAGAAAAATGCACCCTAAACCCTGCATCCACCCAGATTTGGTAGAGAATCTAGAATCTAAAAATTGTCATACTGAGCAAAGCGAAGTATCTAGCATAGAATCTAGACGGGGCTTAGATTCTATAAAAGATTTCAAAAAAGATATTTCGCCTTTTTCAAAGGCTCAATATGACAAGATTCTAGAATCCAATAATCCTGCTACTATTCAAGCGATTGAAAATCTAGATTCCAAAAATTTCACACAAAAAAACCACGCACATAATCAAACAAAAAATAATATAGAATCTAAACCCAATAATTTAACAATAAAACAAATCCCATTTATCCCCTTTCTTTCACTTAGCTTTTTATGTGTGAGTGCTTATCATGTTGCTTAAAAAATATGTATTACGCTCGATTGGGGAGATGTTCTTCCCATTCTTTTTTGTGTTATTTTTCATCGCTTCTATCATTCTTTTATTAAACATCGCCATGCTTACAAATGGGGTAAAATTAAGCATGATTGACTTAATGCAGCTTTATCTCTATGGCATTCCTGCAAATACTTTTTTTGTGATTGCCCTTACTTTTTATAGTGCATGTATTTTGGGATTGAGTAAGCTTTCTTATGAATCTGAAATGCTAGTCTTCTTCTCACTTGGTGTAAGTCCTAAGGATATTATACGCATTTTACTGCCCTTGTGTGTGTTGGTTAGCTTTGTGCTTTGTATGTTTTCATTTGTGATGACACCTAATTCTAAACAGGCATATAAGGATTTCATAAGCCTTAAAAAAAATGAGATTAATATCGATTTAAAGCCCGGTGATTTCGGGCAAAAGATTGGCGATTGGCTTGTATATATTGATTCTAAAGATAAGAATGTTTTCCATGGGCTTGTGCTATATGCAAACACGACAGAACAGATAAAAGATAATTTTATCATCGCAAAAACGGGTAAGATTGAGAATAGACAGGGCACTTTAGAGCTTGTGCTATATGATGGCGATGCGTATTTTAATGATAAGGATTTCTTGCAAAAAATAGAGTTTAAGGAAATGGTCGTGCGGAATTTCCTTGATGGCACGCAAGATAGCGATTATAATGTCTTTACATATTGGGCGAGTGCGTTTCAGGGTGATTATAAGCAGCTAAAAAGATTCTCACAATCATTTTGCACTTCTTTATTCCCGCTTGTAAGCATATTTTTGATACTCTTTTTTGGGATTAAAAATCCTAGATTCCATAAAAACTATGCGTATTTTTATGTGCTAGGCAGTGGGAGCTTTTATCTTTTATCCATGTATGTATTATCTATGAATTTCCCTGCTTTAAGTCTCTTATTACCACTTATTTGGCTTCTTGCAGGATATTATCTATATAAAAAATATATTAAGCGATTTTATTAATGGAGACTTGTAATATTGTTTGCATTATTGCGTATGATGGATCAAAGTTTTGTGGCTTCAGTCATCAAAAGCATACAAAAGGTGTGTTAAGTGTGGCAAACTTTTTTGAGCTTACCTTGCAAAAAATCGGTATAAAGGCACATATTATAAGTAGTGGTCGCACAGATAAAGATGTACATGCAACAAATCAAGTGATTAATTTTCATGCAAAGTTATACATGCCTTTAGAAAAAATGCAGAAATTACTCAATGATAGATTATATCCATTTGTGTTTATTAAGAGAATCTTTATTGCAGATTCTAACTTTCATGCGAGATTTAGTGCGAAATTGCGGATTTATCGCTATGTTTTCACACAAGCTGAATTGCTGCCCTTTTATAGCAACTATATCGCAAAAGTGAGACATGGCGATATTTCACTCTTACAAACAGCACTCAATGAGTTTATCGGCACACATGATTTTTCACTTTTTAAAAAGAATGGCAGTGAAACAAAAGATTTTATACGCACGATTGTAAAAGCACATATTTTCCCCGCAAAGATTCATAATATTTCGTGTTTTGTAGCACATGTTGGGGCAAATGGCTTTTTGCGTTCGCAAGTAAGAATTATGCTTAAAGCTTGTTTTGAGTTTAGTTTGGGTAGAATTACACTTCAAAATCTAGTGCGTCAAATACAAAATGATATAACGCTAGAAAAAAGCCTATGTGTGCGAGAGTTAGCCCCAGCTTGCGGGCTATATCTGCACCGCATTATATATTAATTTTAAGGTAAGATTATGCAACAATTACAGCAAAATATCGCAGAAGATGATGTCAAAATCCACTTAGCATGTAAAAATGTCTTTTTATCTCTATCACTTGGATTCTATTTAAAGGGGCATTTGAGTGCGATTGATAAGGCAGATTTCATCATCACAGATTTTACTCTTGCAAAGGAAAAATTCGCACATATTCCCATTTGTGTGATTGGCAGTGATTTGCATATCCCTTGCAGTGTGTATGAGATGTTTTCTCAACTCCATGAATTTTATAGTCATGTTAATGCAAAACAGGCTCAAATATTCCAAAAAGATATACACACACTGCAGCAAAATGAATTAAAATACAACAAAGCACCTCAAACAAAGAATCTCAACACACAAGATTCTAAAACAGCAAAACAAACCCCAACAAACAAAGACATAGTAGAAGCCATAAAGCAGCAAAAAATGCAAGAGATTATCCAGCAAACAAATCCTGCTCTAAGCGGACAAATAGAATTGCTTTTCAATGAACTTTCACAAAAGATTTATGATACTTTGAATAATAATAAAGGGTAGTAAAAAATCTAGAATCTAGCTTAAAATTTGCATAGAATCAATTAGCAATCTTATTGCACAATAAATAGAAAGATAGTAAAAACAGGTAGGCTAACGCTCACTAATCGAATTAAAGGAAAAAATCTTATTTTGCTTTGAAAGTAGCCGCTCGTCCTGTAACCCTTATGATATTTTTACCAAAAGTTTTTGATATGACTTCATAGCGAGGTAAAAGTATCGTATCGCATTTGTTATCGACACGGATTATAAAAGAAATTATTGCGGGAGTTTGAGTGTGTTTTGCACGCCATTATCTGGGGATAAAGGTGTATAGTCATCAACCCCAATGGTTACTCCTGTGGACATATTTTTAAACAAACTGTGGCCCGGCTTTCTCTCATAGTAAATCATTTCACCTGATTGCTGGAATCTTTGCACCGAAACTCCATTGGGACCTACTTGCTTCCCTTTGCCGCCAAATATATCTCGTCCAAACAAAATGTCTTCAAATAAATCACCATAGCTCACTTTCCCAAAAAACTTCTTAGAGATAGGCCATTTATAGCTGCATTCTGTAAGCACACACATTCTCCCTGCTTTAATGCGGATACTGCCAATAGTCTGTGCGTATTTAAAAAGCTCTAACTTCACAAGTCCGCTTTTATAGGTATTAAGCCTCCCATAGTCATAAAACTTGAAAGGTGCGGTATTAATATACACTAGCTTTACATTACTTGTGATAAGATTTTGTGGCTCTTGCTCTTGCGGTGTGAATACATTCTCAGCTTGTGCGTTTGCACTGCCACCATTCATCGTAGGGTCATAAATGCCATCTGGATTCTTTGGATTGGTAAGCTCTTTGTCGCTTTTCCACGAACACGCCGCTATAAAAAATCCTAAAATACATACACTAAAACCCTTAGTGATATAGGCAAAACCGCTTTGCAATTTACACATTCTAAACCTTTTTATTTTTTGCATTTTGTAATATTAGCACATTCTATGTGAAAATTAACCATTATTCAAAACACGATGCCAGATTCTACCATCAAGTTTTACTTCCATATTTACTTGACACAAGCCATCTTTATATGCTGTTTCTGTGATTTCTGCATTTTTAATTAAAGCTTGCACTCTACCTTTGATAGTTGAGTTTTGTGCGATTGCATCACGGATTGTATCGTTTGCGTTAATTCTAATACCATACATTTTTTCACCGATTTGCCTATACGCATCTACGATTGCTGCACGCTTTGCTAATGCTAGGGCTTGTGCTGGAGATACCGTAGATTCTGGAGCTACGCCCATACCAACCGCTTGAATCTCAATGATATTATTTGGTGTTAGTAATGGAGAGTTTTGAATCCCAACAGATACATCACTATCACTTGCCCATTTTCTCATATCACTAAAGTTATTTGCATTTGATCTATCAAACCCTTGCTCATAACCACCGCTACCACTTCTTGTGTTGCGTGAATAATCGCCTCTGTCATAGCGAGGTGCTGGATTATAATCATATTGTGATGGTGGAACTGCTGGTCCTGCTTGCATTGGATATGCGGTTTGCACTGATGGAGCTGCTACCGGTGGTGTTGTAGGCTGTGCTACAATGCCGCTATTGCCAACAGGAGCTGAAGCCATAAGGCTAGGATTTGCATTGTAACCAACAGGTGGATAAGTAGGCACAGATAAAGGTGCTAAAGCTGGACCTGCTGCAGGTGGAACTAAAGCTGCATTATCTACACTTGAACCGCTATCTACACAACCAGTTAAAAGAGCTACAGAAATAACTGAAGCCGCCAAAATTGTCTTTTTCATATTAATGTCCTTATTAAAAGAGTATTTGTGCAAACCTTGCACTTGACATGTATGAAGCAAAAGGTGTGCCAAAATAAAATTTTCTATAAAAGTATAAAAAATATTTTGGATTTTTTGTATAAGATACGCATTTTAGGGTGTGTTTTGTCGTGCTTTAAGATGTGAAATATTTATGGATCTTAAACTATTAATGTTATTCATGTGGATTTTTATAGAATCTTCATAGATTAAAAACACGGAATTTAGTATCAGAGTTATAACATTTAGCTAGGTTTTTAGTGTTATTTTGGTGGGCTTTTTACTCTATTATGATTTACATGCTAGAATACTGGCTTATTTTATTTTGGAGTATGAAATATGAAAAAGAAAATTGCGGCTTTTATAGCTTTGAGTTTGAGTGTAAATCTAGCAAATGCGAGTAAAATCACTGATATGATACAAAAGCAAACAGGACAAGCTACAACGATATTAAAAGAACAAGCCCTAAGTCAAGATAGTAATCTCAAACTATTAACGCTAAAAGATAACTCAAGTGGATATAAAGTGCTTGCGGTTACAAATAAGCAAGAAAGTATTTTTCTACCTATTACACAAGCGTTTTTTACAAATAATGATGAGGATAGGGAGCTAGTCGTCCAAGAGTTTCAATCCATAACAAATTATAATACGACTTTCAAAACACAAGCAGCGGTAAAAAAAGAGATAGCAAAACTACCGCAAGAATACATTGTAAGTCTTAAGGGCAAAACAAGCAAAAAGGTATTCTACATTATCTCTGATCCGCTTTGTCCGCATTGTCAAGAAGAGCTGAAGCATTTAGATGAGAGATTGAAACAAGGCGATGTAAAAATGATACCTGTTGGCTGGATGGGAGTAGAGTCAGCAAATAAAGTGGCTGAACTCTATGAAAAACTAAAGACCGCAAAAACAGATTCTGAAAAAATCGCTTTGCTAAAAAAAGCTTATGATAAAAACTATAAAGCACCAACTGCAAAAGATGCAACACGCACAAAGGTGCAAGAAGTCGTCCGCTCTCTCATGGGTAAAGGCAAGGCTGAAGGCACACCCTACATTATAGAAGAGGATTTATAGTCTTGCAAATTGGAGTTGTTGATTATGGCGTTGGCAATATCGCAAATGTCATGCGTTGCTTGGAGTATGTAGCTAGGACGGAATCTATTAAGCGTGTTAGCACACATAAGGACATACAAGCATGTGATAAGATTATATTACCCGGTGTCGGGGCATTTGGCAGTGCGATGGAACATTTGACTGAAAGAGATTTGGATAAATCTTTGTGTGAATACGCAAAAAGCGGTCGTTATATGCTTGGAATCTGTCTTGGTATGCAGCTACTTTTTGAGAAAAGCTATGAGTTTGGCAAATATAAAGGGCTTGGCTTAGTGGAGGGCTTTGTCGCACCTTTTGGCTCAAGAGAATCAATAGAATGGTATATAAAAACGAATATCAATTTACAAGACATAGAATCTAAAGGGTTAGATTCTACAAAGTCATATCCTACACCCAATAATCACTCAATAGGGATAGAATCTAGATTCTATAAAGTTTGCACCCACCCAAATGGTAGAGAATCTAGCTTCGACACAAGATGCACCCCAAGCCCTGAATACACCCATAAAGATAAAGAAACTAGATTCTATGAAAATACACCGCAAAACACTACGCTAACTCAAGTAAGTGAGAAATTAGATTCTAAAACAATGGCTTGTCATACTGAGCCTTTGGGCGAAGTATCTAGCATAAAATCCAATAAAGATATTTCGTGCTTACACACTCAATATGACAAAAACCTAGATTCTAGTAAAAATTGCACCCCAAACCCTGCACCCACCCATTTGGTAGAGAATCTAGAATCTATCTATACAAACATTCAAGGCCTTTATACAACAAACAATAACAAAGCACAGAATACGCATTTAAAAATACCTCACATAGGTTGGAATAAAAACTTTATCAAAAAGCCACACAATTTATGTGCTTCTATGAAAGATTCCTTTTATTTGTATTTTGTGCATAGCTATCATGTGTGCTGTGATACTCGTTTTATCATTGCTGCTTGTGATTATGGAATCTCATTTCCTAGCATTATCGGTAAAGAGAATATCTTAGGCATACAGCCACACCCAGAACGCAGTCATGAAATGGGCTTTAAACTCATGCGTGATTTTTTGCAACTTCGCTAATATTAGTCAAAACATGCAAAGCTATATCCTATCTATGCAGATACCAAACTATGTGATTGATATTTTAAAGATTCTAGAATCTCATGGTTTTGAAGCCTATATTGTAGGTGGTTGTGTGCGTGATAGTTTGCTTGGTTTGTCGCCAAAAGATTGGGACATTACAAGCAATGCAGAGCCTATGCAAACACAGCAAATTTTTGATTTATATGATAAAGATTTTGAAGTTATCCCTATTGGTTTAAAATATGGCACTTTGGGGATTAGAGATAGAAAGACAGGGAATCTTGTCGAGATTACGACATATCGCTTTGAGGGTGAGTATAAAGATGGGAGACGACCTGAATGCATACAATTTGCAAAAACTCTGCAAGAGGATTTATCTCGCAGGGATTTTAGCATAAATGCCCTTGCGTGTAGAATGCTGTATAAAGACATTAAGACAGAAGAGCATGTTATACTATGGGCGGATGCAGGGCTTAGAGTGCAAAATAGCAAGAAATTAGAATCTAGCGATTGTCATATTGAGCAAAGCGAAATATCTAACACTTTAGAATCTAAAATGGACTTTTCAACTACGACTCAAAACGACAAGAATCTAGATTCTATACCAAATCAGGGTGGGCTGCGGGGTTTAGGG
>NZ_FZMS01000077.1 GCF_900198365.1 Helicobacter bilis
AATAAACCAAAAATGATATGCGTATATGATATTATGAAATTTATATAAATACAAAGAAGTCTTATAATGTCATAAAAAAAAGTAAAAAAGTAAAAAAAGTGTTTTGCCTACCTTAACATGACAAGCTATAGAAAAGCTAAAATAAGCTTAATAGTAAGCCAAATGGGTTACATTCCAAAGTTTAATTTTCAAGTTTTAGGTTGTTGATTCTAAAGATTTAGAATCATGAGTGAGTTTTTTACATGTATCTCAACATGGTAAGGTTAAAAATGAAAAAACAAGTTAAAAAATAGTATCTATTGGCTATGCAAAACACAGCATAGTAACTACAACTCATAGTGCCAAAAGCTATGAGATTATTTCTTAAACTTTGTCATGTTAAGACTATGTCAAAACACTTTGTATAGAATCTAGCGCATGAGATTCTATTTGCACCCTTAAGCCCTGCACCCACCCAAATATAAAATATCCTTAAACCTCTCTTTCAGTCTTTAAAAAAAGACTTGTAATTATGCTAAGCTTTATTGTTATGCAATAATAACAAAGCTTAGCATAATGAAAATATAGATTGCCATGAGCTTTTCTGTAATGAACTTCTTTGTAAATCTTGCAAAGAACAATCCACTTTGTCATATTTGCAAGTGTGGGCAAGAGCTTCGCTCGTGCGAATGCGTAAGCACGAAATATCTCTCTTGTATAAAATAAAGATGTTTTGCTACGCTCAAAATGACAAGGCAAGTTTTAAAATGGCAAAGAAAGCCAAAATAACAAATAAAGTCAAAATGACAATGAATTAACATTGCCAATCAAACCCTTACATTAATACTATAAGAGATTAAAACTGCCAACCAACTCTTACATTAATGTTATGAGTTTTTACTTGCGCACCAAACTCACCACCATAAGATAGGTTAATAGCTGTATTTTGTCCTAGCTTAGCTCCTAGTCCTGCTTCTAGCACACCTACAAAGCTATCAATGTTATTTACACCATAGTAAGTAGGAGTAGCATTTTGCACATTTATAGCACTTACAAAGCTATTACCTGCCATTGCATAGCGGATACCTGCTTTAATAGTTGGGAATAATGACATTTTCTCTAGTTTAATAGCTTTTGTATATCTCACTTGAGCTAATAGATACAATGGTGTTGCTGTTGTGCCTTTTATCACTTGATTATTAGCTGCTGTATTAAAGCTACTAAATGCAAGTTCTGGCATAATCACTGCTTGTTGCATTAGACCTATTTCTGGTGTGATATAACCAAAGTTTGTAGGCATATCTAAACCAAACAATGCACTTGCACTAAAGCCGCTTACAAGTCCTGTAGCTTCTCTTGTAGTATCCATTTTTGGAGTAAGTCTATAGCTATTTGCAGCTAACATAGCATTAGCTTGAAGTTTCACAAATGGCACTAGACTTAGACTTGCTTTATTTACTTGACCTAAAGGCATTTTAGTATGCACACCTGCCATAAAGCTGCTGCCTAGTGATTGCATTTCAGCACCAACTTTACCTGCATTTTGACTTTCTACACCAATGTGTGCTCCAAATAATACACCATTATCAAGTGCTTTTGCAGCACCACCTACAAAGCCCATAGCACTTCCATTTGTAGCAGCAAAGCCTGTAGCAGCTATGCTTGAAGTAGAGAAATATGGAGTAGCAAAGCCTATCCATGATTTATTTGCTCTCTCTTTTTCAGCGAGTAATAATGTTAGTTTTTCTTCTTTTACTTTAGGATCTTTTTCAGATTCTACTGCTTCTGCTAATTCTTCTAGCTTAGATTTTTTACTTGCACCTGTGTATTGTGTAGATATAGCACCTTCTCTTGGATAAGAAAGATGTCCTATCTCACCTGTAGCTACTGCATCAAACACACCATCAATAATGCTTTGTGCGCGTGTCATTTGAGAGTTCATATTAGCAATAGATTGGATAGCTCCCAATGCACCGATTGGTTTGTTTGCTTCAATATTGATAGTCATAGTGCCGTTTTTATCAAAGCTTGCATCATAAAGGCTGTTTGTAAAGCCGATATTTTGTGCGATTTGATCAGTGGTAGTCATATTTGTGTTAGCTTTGCTTCCTGCGATAAATTTACTTAAGTCATATTGTTCGCCAATATCCATATCAGCGATGATAAATGCTGGACCATTATTGCCTGCTGATCTAAAGGCTGCACCCGTGCTACCTGTCCCAAAATTTACTTTACCACCACCTGTTACATTGATAGCCCCATCAGTTTCATACTTCCATGCATTGCCATCTGCTTTTGTCCTATCAGAGCTAATATCTACTGCATAGCCACTTGCCACATTGATATTTGTGCTACTTCCTGCATTTATCACATCAATGATACCATTACCTGTGTTTGTAAGTGTAAGTATGCTATTAGCAGTAGCAGTCTCTACCTTTGAGATATGTCCGCTATTGTTAAGTGTGTTTGTTTTTTTGTGCTTCACCTGTGAATTTTACACCATTTGCGTGTGTAATGCTACCTGTATTATTGATAGTTACTTTTTGTCCTTCTGCGGTTATTGCATTTGTAATGCTACCATGATTGGTAAGTGTAGCAGATTTTTGATCTTCTGATTTTAGTTTTACTGCTCCACTGATAGTAGCACCAGCGTAGTTTGTGATATTTACACTCGTTGCGACTGCTGTTGCTGCGTCTATTTCAGCTTTAATATCACCACCTGCATAGTTATTGGTAGTTAGGTTGCCTGCCGCAGTTTCAATCTTTTTTGCTACTACCAGAAATTTCTGCATAGTTTTCAATGGTTAAATCCCCTGTGCCTGCTTTAATACCGCCTGTGATACTACCACTCAAGTTCCTGATAGTTGTGCCTTTCTCACCCTTACCACTTCCAGCTGTGATAAGTCCGCTGATCTTAGCGCGGTTTGTGATGAGAGCGCCATTTGCTTTGGCTGTTATTGCGCTTTTAATTTCTGCTTGTGGGTTGGCTGCTCCTGTAGATGAGACACCATTTTCAATGATAAGTTGTCCTGTCTTGTCATCGGCTGTGATTTCAGCAGTAGAAGCTATTTCACCATTATTAACGATTTTAATTGTGCCTGTGCCAGTAGCATCACCTAGTATTTTAGAAGCTATAGTCCCACCTTGATTATTATTTATAGTAAGGTTGCCTTACCTTTATGTGTGATTTTTGCGTCTTCTGCATTGCTACCCCAAGTTAGGTTATTTGTGATAGTTGTATTACCTGTGCTATCGCCATTTGTGCCAGTCTCTACTACGCCTTTATATACACCATCATTTTTGATTTCTGTTGTGCCATTACCTGCTACGACTTTACCAGTCCATTCAGATTGTGCATTTGCGTTATTGATTTTGAGTGTGCCAGCTCCACCTGCGACTTCACCACTCCACTTTGCTGCTGCTCCGTTGTCGCCACCACTACCATTTTCGATGGTGAGTGATAAACCTTCTTTACTGCCCTGCACTACTTTGGTTTGCCATTTTGAAGAATCTTGGTTGCCCAAGTTAGTGATGACTATATTATTTGCTTCGTGGTCATTTTGGATAGTAAGGGTTTTGCCTGTTGCTGTTCAACTCGAGTTTGCTTCGTTTGTTATTGTAGTAAATTTTTTACCTAGATTCATATCGGCGTTTAACTTGCCGTTTTGTTTTATATTGAGAATTTCTTCTTGTGAATTTTGAATTTGTTGTTTTTTTTCCGTCGTTAATTTCTCTTGTTATATCAAGGGCAAATAAAGGGTTAGTTACCCCCCCCATAGTGTAAGGGCTGCTACTATGCTTACCTTAGCCAGTGTGCTTGCTTTGCTTTTTGTATTGCCTTTTGCCTGTGCCATTATGTCATGTTGTAATATCGACATACTATCTCCTTAAAATCTAAAGTAAATGAAGTGCAAATCTAGCATAAAAAAGTTGAATTTTTGTTTTTTTTTTTTTGTAAATGTGGCGGTTTTATGGATTTTTGCTTTTTATTATATTGATTTTAGAGTTTGTAGGGGAATTTTGCTTTGCTTAATATGACGATTAAAG